>JAFLCM010000320.1 GCA_017303565.1 Planctomycetota bacterium | reverse complement strand
CGACGAACACGTGAACGGTGACAAGGCTCCAGGTGGAACGCGCGGCCATCGGGGTCAGGATAGGCGTGGGCGTCAACTACCGCAGGCTTGCGGGCCGCTGGTCGCTCAGGCGGTACCCGACGCCTCGGACCGTCTCCACGATCTCGCCCATGGCTCCCAGTTTGGCGCGGAGGGCGGCGATGTGGACGTCGATGGCGCGGCTGGAGAGCACCGCGTCCTCGCCGCGAACCGCCGCCACCATCTGGTCCCGCGTGCGGACGAAGCCCGGGCGCGACGCGAGATAGGCGAGCAGCTTGTACTGCGTGAGCGTGAGTTCGACCTCTTCGCCGTGGATCCGCACCGCGTGGCGGGCGGGGTCGATGAGCATGTCGCCGCCGGCGAGGGAGATCTGCCCCGTGGGCTCGGGCTCGTGGCGGCGGAGCACCGCGCGGACCCGGGCCACCAGCACCTTCGGGCTGAACGGCTTGGTGATGTAATCCTCCGCCCCGAGTTCCAGCCCCACCACCACGTCGGACTCCTCGCCCTTGGACGTGACCATGACGATCGGGATGTCGCGGGTCGCGGCGCCGCGCTTCAGACGGCGGCAGACGTCGAACCCGTCGAGGTCCGGCAGCATGATGTCGAGAAGGATCGCCTGCGGCGGCTCACGCTCGACGGCGGCCAGCGCCGCGGTCCCGGACGCCGCGATCCGCGTGGCGAAGCCCTCGCGCTCCAAGTGGAACCGGATCAGGTTCGCGATGTCGGCGTCGTCCTCGACGATCAGCACAGGCACCCGGGCCATTCATCCGCTCCTCACAGGTCTAAAGGGGTTGAACGCGGAAAGCGTA
Source organism: Planctomycetota bacterium (assembly GCA_017303565.1). Taxonomy (GTDB): domain Bacteria; phylum Planctomycetota; class Phycisphaerae; order Phycisphaerales; family UBA1924; genus JAFLCM01. Next base: position 3,117 of record JAFLCM010000320.1, on the reverse strand, counting down.
ACGGATGCCGTGCGGGTGTCCACGCCCGTGTGAAAGCGTTCTTCCGTGTCCCCGCGGACGGACGGCGCGGGAACGCGATTCCCGGCGTGAAACACGGGTTCCCGATGCACAATCCGGGCGTGTAAAGATTCTGAAAAGACTGCCGGACAATCAGGGTCGCCCTGTTTCCCGGGTCGCCAAGGGGGGCCCCAGGATCTCGCTCAGGACCAAGGCCCGCTTCAGGGCTCCCGTGTCGCGGGTCCCGGGGCGCAAGCCCAACAGCGCCGAGAACCCGACCGGAATCGCTCGCGAGACGCCCTCTTCTGCGGTGCGGGCCGCGGCAGGGGCGGCCATGGTCGGCGCGGGAGAGTCCGCCACAAGACGGCGCACGCGCGATTCCTGCTCGATCACCGGGATCGGAACCGGCGTGGATTCCTTGGTCCGCCTCGATGGAACCCGAACCTCCAGCACCCGCGCCCGCGGCTGGGTCGGCGTCCCCGGAGCCCCCGGTACCCCCGGACCCTGACGCGGCATGCCGGGGAAGCCGGGGGCGCCGGGCTTCGAGGGCCGCTGCGACTGCGGGACGGAGATCGGGAACGGCGCGGGCCCGCGGGCTGCTTCTTCGCGGCGCTGCTGGGCAGTTTGCTTCTGAGCCTGTCGCATCTGCTGCAACTGCTGCTGGCGTTTCGCCGCCAGTTCCCGCAGTTCCGCCAGTTCCGACGAGCGTGAGGGCTCCGCCGGGGCGGACGTGACGCGTCCGGTGCGGAGCTCCTCCTCCGAGCGGCGCTTGGCCTCGTCCTTCATCTTCTTGATCGCCGCCTGCTCGCGCAGTTTCCCGATGACCCACGACAGCGCCGACGCGCCGAAGACCAGCAGGATCAGGATCAGATGGATGGAGGATCCGGACATCGCGGGGATGCTATCCCGCCCGCACCAGGGCCGGGCCGGCGGGGGTCTCCAGGCGGTCGAAGCCGATCCCGAACGCCGTCCGCAGCGTCTCGGGCGTCAGCGCTTCGAGCACGGGGGCGTCGGCGATGACGCGGCCTTCGTTGCTGAGCACGACGGCGCGGTCGGCGCAGCGCACCGCCGCAGTCAGATCGTGCAGCACCACCACCGTGGACACGCCCTCGGCGGCGAGGCGTCTCAGCAGCGCGGTCATTTGGGCGGCGTTGGCCGGGTCGAGGGCGCTCAGGGGCTCGTCAGCGATCAGCCAGCGCCGCCCGGTCGCCGCGGCGCCCGCGGGATCCAACTGCGCCAGCGCCCTCGCGACAGCTCCCCGCTGCTGCTGGCCCGCGCTGAGCGTGGCGAAGGGCGCGTGCCGCTGCTCGAGCAGCCCGACCATCGACAGCGCCCGTTCGATCGCCCCCGCGTCCACGCCGCCGTGGGCGTAGCGCCCGAGGGACACGAACTGCCCGAGGGTGAACGCGGCGCCGAGGTCGGTCCGCTGCGGGACGTAGGCGAGCACGCGGGCGCGCCGTTCGGGAGGGATGGCGTGCGGCGCTGAGCCCTCCAACGTGACGCTCCCGGTGTCGGGGCGCAGCAGGCCGAGCAGGAGCCGCAGCAGCGTGGTCTTGCCGGACCCGTTCGGGCCGACCACGGCGGTCACGCCGGACGAGAGGTCAAACTGCACGTCCTGCAGCACTGTGCGGCATGCGCGTCCCCGCATGAGCGGGTAGGAGAAGCACACTCCTTTCGCACGGAGGCTCATGGGCGGCCCCCGGGGAAAAGCCCGCCGCGACGGAGCATCACCACGAACATCGGACCGCCGATGAGCGCCGTGACGACGCCGACGGGCAGCTGCCCGCTGGGGAGCGTGAAGACGGTCACGCCGGCATCGGCCGCGAGCAGCACGGCCGCCCCGATGAACGCCGATGCAACCGCCAGAGTTCGGTGTGAGGTGCCCACGATCAGCCGGGCGAGGTGAGGGCAGATCAGCCCGACGAACGCCAGTGGCCCGGAGATGAGCAGCGTCGCGCCGGTGAGCGCGCTCGCGAGCGCGAAGATCGCCACGCGGAGCGCGCCCAATGGCACGCCCACGCTGCGGGCCTCGTCGTCCGAGAGCATCGCCGCGTCCATCGAAGGGCCCAGCCACCCGGCGACGATCAAGCCGACGGCGGCCACCCCGCTCACCACCCACACGCGGGGCCACGGGGCCTCGCTCGAGATTGCGCCCATGAGCCACCGCGTGTACACCGCCATGCCCTGGTCCGGCAGCAGGTGCTGGAGCAGCGTGGTGACGGCGCTGGCGAGGATGCCCACGACGATGCCGACGAGGATTAAGGTAGGCGGATCGATCAGACCGCCGCGCCGACCCAGCAGGAACACCACCAGCAACGCCGCCCCGGCCCCCAAGACCGGCGCCAGCAGCGGCGGGCTGTACGACACGATCTGACCCGTCACCCGGAACGACACGAACGTCGCCGCCACGATGCCCAGCCCCGCTCCCGCGGAAAGCCCGAGCACGTACTCGCTCGCCACCGGGCTGCGGAGCATCACCTGCAGCAGCAGCCCGCTCAATGAGAGCGCGGCCCCCACCGCCGCCGCCGAGACGACCCGGTGGCCTCTGAGTTCGAAGATCGTCCAGTCGGAGGGCCACGCCAGTTCCCCGGGACCGCAGACCAGCCGCAACGCGGCGATGGCGAGCGCCACGACGAAAAGCCCGGCGATCAGCCAGAACGCGCGGGTCACTCGGGACTCCCCGGTGCGGGCGTTGATGGAACAGGGTTCGCCGGCGGCCACGCCATCACCCCGGCACGGATCACTTCGGCAACCCGGACCAGCCCGGTCGAGGGCAGGTGGGCGCGGGCGTCGGTGACGACCAGCACGCGCCGATCCCGCACCGCGCGCAGCCCCACCTCCCGCAGTTTCCCGAGGCTCTCTGGGCGGTCGTTCCCGCCGGGGGCGAGGACGATGATCGAGTCGGGATCGAGTCGCATCACGCCTTCGATGCTCAACTGCTGGAACGCGGTTCCGTCATTCGGGATCGGCGTGGCGCCGAGGCGGGAGAGGATCTCGTGGTGGAACGAGCCGGGGCCCGCCGCCGCGGGCGGATCGGTGGAGATGAGGACGAGCGCGCGCCCGGCCCGCTCGCGAAAGCCGGGGACGGCGGCCATGGCCGCGTCGAAGCGTCCGGAGAGG
>JAFLCM010000032.1 GCA_017303565.1 Planctomycetota bacterium | reverse complement strand
ACCCCGCTGGCGGCCCTGAAAACGCGGTTTTAGCTCGTCCCCGTGAACGCCCCGTGTCGATCGCACACCCATCGGGCCACCCCGAGAGTGGTCCGCCAACCCTCCGAAACGGTCTTGTACAGGGAGTTTAAGACCGGCCCGCGAAAGCGGGCCGGTTTTGCTTTACGGCCCGGCCGGTCTCCGGCGTTCGGGCGGGGTCGCGGAAACGTCGGAGATTCCGGGGTCAAACGCGAGGCGGGGTTGGCGGCCGCGCTCTCTGTTCGGGCGGGTCCATCGGGCCGCCGACCGCAACCCCCGGGGTTCGCGTCGCCCTCTCGGTCCAAACTCTCGAACTCTCTGACGCTCTCGGTTCGCGCCCCCGCCGATTTGACGCGGGGTTCCGATCAGGGGTGGGCAGGGATCGGAACGGTTCCGAAAAAGAGAGCCCGCGGAGTGGGCGCTCAACCACGCAGGTGGTCCATTGCCTGGATCAAATCGCGCCAAAGGTCTTCGACTTCCTCGCACCCGACGCTCATTCTCAGCAAACCGGGGGGAAGGTGCTCCTGCCCGGGCACTGCGGCGCGCCGTTCAATCGTGGACTCCACCGCACCCAGGCTTGTCGCGTGACGGACGATCTTGAGGGACCGGCACACGGCGTCAGCCCGAGCGGCGTCACCCTCGACCTCGAACGTCACCACCCCGCCAAATCCGCGCATGAACGTCGAAGCGATCTTGTGCCCGGGATGTGCAGGCAAGCCCGGGTAGCGGACGGAATGCACGAGAGGGTGCTCGGTCAACCTCGATGCGATCGCCATCGCGTTCGCTTGGCTCGCCGCGACGCGCAGGGCCATTGTGCGAAGGCCACGGAGCGCGAGAAACACCTCAAGCGTTCCGGGCGTCCCTCCGGACAACTCGCGTGCCATCCGCATCTCCCTCGCCAGCGCGGGATCGCGAGCCACGGCAACACCCGCAAGGAGGTCCGAGTGACCTCCCATGTACTTCGTTGCGGAGTGCATCACTGCGTCCGCTCCAAAGGCGAGCGGGCGTTGATTCAGGGGCGTCGCGATGGTGTTGTCCACGACCAGAAGCGAACCAGCCTTGCGCGGGGCCTTGCAGATGCGCGGCAGGTCGGCGATGTCGAGCAACGGGTTGGTCGGCGATTCCAGCCAGATCATGTCGGCAGTCTTGGCGTGCGTGAGCCACGCCTCCGTGTCCACCGCGGGGAGCCGGACGCAGTTCCAGCCTCTCTTGCCCACCCCTTCCTTCATGAGGCCAACCACGCCGGCGTAGCAGTCGGTCGGGAAAATGACAGTCGCGCCCACTCGCAGTGTTCCGAAGAGCGCCGCGGCGGCGGCCATGCCGGACGCAAAACTCACCGCCGTGCCGCCTTCGAGGCCACCGACAACCGTCTCGAATGCCTCCCAGGCTGGCGTGGCGTCGTCGCGGGCATAAGCGCGGCTCGATCCGAGCACGAAGTTCGAGGCAGGTACGAGCGGCGAGTTCAGCGGCGCGCCGGGGTCGGACGGCCGTCCCGCTGATATCAGCCATGTGGCGGGGGAGACGTCGAGGTCTTTCGAGTTCGAATCTGACTGGTTCATTGCACGGTCCTCGAGACGAGTATACGACTCTCACACCTGTTTGACGCCCGCTTCTGATCCGCCCCTTTCGCCACAATCCGAACCGTTTGCGTAGATGGTGGTTAACGCCCCACCGCTTGGCGGGCGGGCACAACTGACCATCGCCGGCCCCACCGGGCTCGCGCACGGATGCACGCATGACCATCGACCTCGACGAGGGGGCCGAGCGCGATGACCTCGCGCTGCTGACCCCGACCAAGCGGCTGCACGCCATCGCCCAGATCCTCGCGGAAGGCATCCGCCGCCGGCGCGAGGATGCCCGCCGCATGGGCGAGTCGGGCGACATCTCGCTCCCGGCAGAAAGAGAGGAAGATGGGCTCGAACCATTAGCGTTGCCGGGCTGACGTACCTCGACCACATCCATCCGACGGCGGTAATCACGGCGATGCGGACGCTGGCTTGGGCCCCAGTGGATGCGGGGTGCCCACTTCACTCGCGGGCCGTCACCTCCGGCGTGTCTCGGCGAGCGCCCACGCGTACTCCTTTGCGATCGGCGGCGTGGTGTCGGACTTCAACTCCACCCAAGCGCGGTGCGCCCAGTGCGGCTCACGCAGCAGTTGGCGGCCCAGCAGGACCAGGTCCGCACGGCCTTCGGTGATGATCGCGTCGGCCTGCGCGGGCGTGGTGATGAGCCCCACAGCGCCCGTCGGGATCCCGGCGTCGCGTCGGATCCGCTCAGCGAACGGGACTTGGTAGTCCGGTGCGACCGGAATCTTGGCCTCCCGTGTCGCTCCGCCGGTGGAGCAGTCGATGAGGTCCACGCCTTCCTTCGCGAGCAGACGCGACGCGTTCACCGAGTCGTCAAGGCTCCACCCGCCCTCGACCCAGTCGGTGCACGACAGCCGCACGAACAGCGGGACGTCCTCGGGCAGCGTCCGCCGCACGGCGCGAACCGTCTCGAGCATGAACCGCACCCGGTTGTCGAACGCGCCGCCGTAGTCGTCCGTGCGTTCGTTCATGAGCGGCGACAGGAAGCTGTGTCCGAGGTACCCGTGCGCAAAGTGGAGTTCGATCACGCCGAACCCCGCGGCGATCGACCGCTCCGCCGCCGCGGCGAAGGACCCGGTGACGGCGTGAATCTCGTCGACCGTCAGCGCGCGAGGGACCGGACCATCTCGATCAAACCGCTTCGCCGTCGGACCGACCGGCATCCAGCCGCCCTCGTCGAGCGGCACGAACGCGTTCGGCGTGGAGTGGAGCGGACCGTACCGCGAGGATTTGACGCCGGCATGGGCCAGCTGGATGCCGGGCACCGAGCCGTGTTCGCGCACGAAATCCGTCACACGGCGCAGAGCGGGAACGTGCTCGTCCTTCCAGATGCCGAGACAGTTGGGCGTGATGCGTCCTCCCGGCTCCACGCCCGTCGCCTCCGCCATCAACAGCCCGGCCCCTCCCACCGCGCGGGCCGCGTGATGCGCGAGATGCCATTCGTTCGCGAAGCCGTCCCGACTCGCGTACTGGCACATCGGCGACATCGCGATCCGATTGCGCAGCGTGACTCCCCGCAGTTTCAGGGGCGTGAAGAGGTTCGGTTTCACGCTCTGGTTGTCAGCCCGGGGCGCCTGCCCGTGCCCCCGGTTGGCCGCCGCGGCCACGCCAACGCCGGCCGCGATCACGGACTGAACGAAGTCACGTCTGTTCATGGTCTCCATATCCTTTCGGCGCGGGACTGTAGGAATGGCCTCCCCGCGGTCGCCGGACATGTCCGTTCGGTCGCCCGGTCAGGACGAGTCCGCCGCCGCAGCCGGCATCGGAGGGCAGGATGACAAGCGGAAGACCCATGCAACTCCCCCTCCAATCCCGCATCGACGACTTCCTGAACGGCTCCCCCCACGCCGTCGTCGGTGCCTCGCGCGACCGCTCCAAGTACGGCAACAAGGTCCTCCGCTGCTACATCCAGGCCTGTCGATCCGTGTTCCCCGTCAACCCCGCCGCCGCCGAAATCGAGGGCCTCCCCGCTTTCAAGAACCTCGCCTCACTCCCCACCCGCGTCCACGGCGTCTCGATCATCACCCCGCCCGCCGTCACGCTGCAAGTGGTCAAAGACGCCCACGCCGCGGGCATCACCCGCCTTTGGATGCAGCCCGGCGCGGAAAGCCCCGAGGCCGTCGAACTCGCCCGCTCTCTCGGTCTCAGCGTCATCGCCGGCGACGCCTGCATCCTCGTCGTCCTCGGCTTCGCCGACCACTGAGGCTCGCGTCCGCGCTCAGCACGCCCAGCAGACCACCGCGTCCAGCACGCTTCTCTCGCTCCCTCTTCTGTCTGCCTCTCTCTCTCTCTCTCTCTCTCTCTGAATCCGCTCCGCGCCCTCCGCGCCTCCGCGGTAAACCCCCCCTCAGAACGCCGCGTTCTTCGGCGTCCGCGGGAACGGGATCACATCGCGGATGTTCGCCATCCCCGTCACGAACAGGACCAGCCGCTCGAAGCCCAGCCCGAACCCCGCGTGCGGCACCGTGCCGTACTTCCGAAGGTCGCGGTACCACCAGTACGCCGCCTTGTCGAGCTTCATCTCTTCCAGCCGGCGATCGAGATGGTCCAGCCGCTCCTCCCGCTGGCTGCCGCCGATGAGTTCGCCGATCCCCGGCACCAGCACGTCCATCGCGCGCACGGTCTTCCCGTCCTCGTTCATCCGCATGTAGAACGCCTTGATGTCCTTCGGGTAGTCCGTCACGATCGTCGGCTTCTTGAACACCTCCTCGGTGATGAACCGCTCGTGCTCGGCCTGCAGGTTCGCGCCCCACTTCACGGGGTACTCCCACTTCTTTCCCTTCGCCGCCGCGTCCTCCAGCAGTTTCACCGCGTCGGTGTACGTGATCCGCTGGAACCCCGACTCCACCACGTGCTCCAGCCGCGAGATCGCCTCCTTGTCGATCCGCTCGGCGAAGAACTTCATGTCGTCCCCCCGCTCGGCCAGCACGGCCCGCAGCGTGTACTTCACGAACTCCTCGGCCAGTTGCATGTCGTCGTTCAGGTCCGCGAAGGCGATCTCCGGCTCGATCATCCAGAACTCCGCCAGGTGCCGCGCCGTGTTGCTGTTCTCCGCGCGGAACGTCGGACCGAACGTGTACACCTTGCTCAGGGCGCACGCGTACGTCTCGACGTTCAACTGCCCCGACACCGTCAGGAACGCCTCCTTGCCGAAGAAGTCGTCCGCAAAGTCCGCGTGCCCGGGCTTGTTCGCGTCCTTCTTGATGTTCATCAAATCCAGCGTCGACACGCGGAACATCTCGCCCGCGCCCTCGCAGTCGCTCGCCGTGATGATCGGCGTGTGAACCCAGAAGAAGCCCCTCTCGTGGAAGAAACGGTGCACCGCCTGCGCCAGGCAGTTCCGCACCCGCGCCACCGCCCCGAACGTGTTGGTCCGCACCCGCAGGTGCGCCACCTCGCGCAGGTACTCGAACGTGTGCCGCTTCGCGCTCGCCGGGTACGTATCGGGGTCCTCCACCCACCCCAGCACCCTCAGGCTCGACGCCTGCATCTCCACCGCCTGCCCCCCGCCCTGCGACGCCACGATCACCCCCTCGGCCTCCACCGAGCAGCCCGTGGTCAGGTGCAGCACCTCCTTCTCGTAGTTCCCCAGCGAACTCGGCGCCACGACCTGGAAGTTGTCGAAGCACGACCCGTCGTTGATCGCAACGAACGAGATCCCCGCCTTCGAGTCCCGCCGCGTCCGCACCCACCCGCGCACGCGGACCGGGTCGCTCGTGGGGCTGGCCTTCATCGCTTGTTCAACAGACAGCGTGCGCATGGGTCGGTCTCGTTTGGGTCGGTATCGGGTGGGTCGAAGGCGGGTGGGTCAGGGTCGTGATGAAAGCAGGAAGCAGCGCTCCGACCGGCCACGGCAACCGAGGCAGGGCCCGAGCAAGGGGAGGACAGTGTAGGAATTCCGAACCGCTCCCACCGGGCATCGCCGCATCCCGCTTCGCCGCCCGCTTCGCCCGCTCGAGCCGCCCGTGGGCCGTCATCTCGCCGGCGCGCCGCACCGCCCGGGCCGAGACGGCGACACCCGGCCCCGCCCGTCTCGGACAACCGCCCCTAGTGCCCCTCCCCCTGACCCTGCAGGTTCTTGACCAGGTCGCCCACCACCACCTTCGCATCGCCGAACAGCATCCACGTCTTGTCGAGGAAGTACAGCTCGTTGTCGATCCCCGCGAAGCCGGGGTTCTTGCTCCGCTTCACCGCGAACACCGTCCGCGCCTTGTCGGCGTCGATGATCGGCATCCCGAAGATCGGGCTGTTCTTGTCGAACCGCGCCGCCGGGTTCACCACGTCGTTCGCGCCCAGCACCAGGCACACGTCGCACTGGCCCATGTCCGCGTTGATCTCCGACATGTCCACCAGGTCCGAATACGGGATCTCCGCCTCCGCCAGCAGCACGTTCATGTGCCCCGGCATGCGCCCGGCCACCGGGTGGATCGCGAACTTCACGCCCACCCCGCGCTTGTGCAACTGGTCGTACAACTCCCGCACGCGGTGCTGCGCCTGCGCCACCGCCATCCCGTACCCCGGCACGATCACCACCGAACTCGCCTGCTCCATCATCGCCGCGGCGTTCTCCGGCGTGTCGGCCTTGTACGCCTTCTGCTCGCCCGCCGCCGCCGAACGCCCCGAACAAGACGTTCGTGAACGACCGGTTCATCGCCTTGCACATGATGATCGACAGGATCAGCCCGCTGGAGCCGTCCAGCGCGCCCGCGGTGATCAGCAGCTTGTTGTCTAGCACGAAGCCCATCGCGACCGCCGCCAGACCCGCGTACGCGTTCAGGATCGCGATCACCGTCGGCATGTCCGCCCCGCCGATCGGCATCACCAGCATCCAACCGAAGTTCAGCGCCAGGAAGATGATCCCGCCGAAGACCAGCGGCGACCAGGGTTGCCCCGGGCTGACGATCAGGGTCGCGCTCAGCACCACCGCCGCCCCCAATGCCAGCAGGTTCACGACGTTCTGCCCCGAGTACACCCACGGCCGCTGCGGGATCCACTTGATCTCCTGCAGTTTCCCCGCCGCGATCAGGCTCCCCGTGAACGTCAGGTACCCCAGCACGATCTCCGCCACGATCGCCACCATGCGGAACGTGGTCAACTGGTCCGGCGTGTAATAGAACCAGTACAGGTACTCCGCCGTCCCCACCAGCCCCGCCGCCAAACCGCCGAAGGCGTGCGACAGCGCCGTCCGCTGCGGCACCGCCGTGATCGGCACCATCGACAGCCACACCCCCGGCCACACCGCCAGCGCGATCGGGATGATCACCCACAGGTGCCGCTCGATGTCCGCGTGGTGCGACACGTCCGGCCTCAGCCACGTCGCCACGATCGCGATCGCCATCGCCGTCACGCCCGCGAACACGCCGCGACGCGCGAACTTCGGGTCGCTCAGCCAGTGCAACGACAACACGAACAGCCCGGTGGCGATCACATACGCCACGCCGATCAGGAACGCGGAGGTGCTCACGACTTGCCCCCTTCCTGCGACTTGAACATCTTGAGCATCCGGTTGGTGATCAGGAACCCCGAGATGATGTTGGTCATCGACGCGAACAGCGCGATCGCCCCCAGCAGCCTGAACGGCGTCGGGTAGTGCTCGCCCCCCGCGATCATGATCGAGCCCACCACCGCGATCGCCGAGATCGCGTTGGTCAACGACATCAGCGGCGTGTGCAGCAGCCGTGACACCCGCCGGATCACCCCGATCCCGATGAACGTCGCCAGCATGAATACGAAAAGCATCGAGATGTAGTCGAGCGACTCGCCGCCGTGCGCGCCCTTCGCGGCGGCGGCCCCGCCCTCGCCCACCGAAACCTCCGTCGAAACCCCGGCGCCGCACGCGGCGCTCACGAGCAGCGCGCACGCGGCCAGCGCGAACGCGGGTTGAAGTCGGGTGCGATGCAAGCAAGGCTCCTTTCGCGATGCCGGTCCGGATTCCACGAGAGAAAAGACAAGAAACAGAGACGGCACGGAACAACTCCACCCGGGCCCTACGCCCCGTTCAACGACGCCACCGCCTCCTTCACCCACGGGTGCACGATCGACCCCTGATGGGTGATCACCGCCCCGCGCATGATCTCGTCGTCCATGTCCACCTTGAACGCCTTGTCCTTCCAGAACGCCAGCAGGAAGTTCGTCACGTTCCGCGACCACAGGATGCTCGCGTCCGTCGCCATCGTCGAGGGCAGGTTCAGCGGCGCCACGATCCGCACCCCGCCCTCCTCGACCGTCTCGCCGGGACGCGACAGCTCGCAGTTGCCCCCGCCCTCCGCCGCCAGGTCGATGATCACCGCGCCGGGCTTCATCCGCCGCACGATCTCCGCAGAGATCAGCTTCGGCGCGTGCACCCCGCGGATCAGCGCCGTCGTGATCACCGCGTGCGAAAGGGCGCACTGCTCCGCCAGCAGCTCCCGCTGGCGGGCCTTGTCCTCCTCCGTCAGTTCCGCGGCGTAGCCCCCGCCCGCCGACGCGTTGTTCTTCAGTTGAATCCCCACGTACTTCGCGCCCACGCTCTCGATCTGCTCCTTCACCTCTGGGCGCACGTCCGTCGCTGACACCGTCGCCCCGATCCGGCGCGCCGTCGCGATCGCCTGCAGCCCCGCCACCCCCGCCCCGATCACGAAGAACTTCGCCGGCAGCACCGTCCCCGCCGCCGTCGTCAGCATCGGCGCGTACCGGCTCAACTCCATCGCCGCCATCAGCGCGCCCTTGTACCCCGCGATGCTCGCCATCGCCGACAGCGTGTCCATCGCCTGAGCCCGGGTGGTCCGCGGGATCGTGTCCGTCGAGAACGACGTCACCCCGCGCTCCATCAGCCCCTTCACCACCCCCGGGTTCCGCGTCGGCATCAACGACGACAGCAGCATCTGCCCCGACCGCATCAGCGAAACCTCGTCCCGCGGGTCGCCGCTCAAGGGCGTCCCCACCTTCAGCACGCAGTCGGCCTCGCCGAACAGCAGCCCCGGGTCGCGCTCGACCGTCGCCCCCGCCTCCAGGTACGCCTTGTCCGGAAAGTACGCACGCTCCCCCGCCCCGTGCTCCACCAGCACGCCGAACCCCGCCTGCGTCAGCTTCTTCACCGATTCCGGAACGAGCGCGACCCGCTTCTCTCCCCGTGCAAGTTCCCGTGGAACGCCGAGTTTCATGGAGCAGCCTCGAGTCGGCGTCCGCGATCGCGTCCCGGGTCAACACACCGGGTCCGACGGACCGGAGCGCACGGAATGAACCCAGCACCATGCTTCAGGCCACGCGTACGACCGTCGTGCGGAGGTGCGCCTGAACAGCGTGCCGGGGCAGGTGTCCCAGCATACGGCGTGCCGAACTCCGCCACACCCGACCGCGCCGCCGCCCCTTCGCCCGCCGCGCCACGCCGTTCCGGTCCCCGGCCGACGCCGCACGCTTCTCCGATCCAAGAGAAATCCCGCCCCTCCATTCTCAGGATTGCGACTTTCCGGCACCCGCCGCCCGCCCGTCGCCCGAGCGGGCGATCGCGCGCGATCCCCCGCGGTGGCGTGACGTTTGCAGCGAAAACCCCGCTGAGGGCCCTCTCGAAAGGAGCCCGAGGTGTTTGAAGTGCGCTTGCACGGCCGCGGCGGCCAGGGCGTCGTGACCGCCGCCGAAATGCTCTCCGTCGCCGGTTTCGCCGAGGGCCACTGGACCCAAGCCATCCCGAGTTTCGGGTCCGAGCGCATGGGCGCGCCCGTCGTCGCCTTCTGCCGCCTGCACGACCGAGAGGTCCGCGCCCGCGAGCCGATCACGAACCCCGACGCGCTCGTGGTCCTCGACCCCACCCTGCTCCACCAGGTGAAGGTCTTCGAGGGCCTCTCGCCCAGCGGGTACGTCCTGATCAACTCGACGCGAACGCCGGACGAACTGGGCATCGCCGAGGGCCTGGCCACGCTCCCGGCGGGGCGCGTCGCCACCACCCCCGCGGTCGGCGAGCAGCCCGGCAACTCGATGAAGCAGGGCAAGAACGTCCCCCCGATCGCGATGGCCCACGCCATCCCCTACGTCGCGACGGCGTCGGTCGCCGACCTGCGCGACCTCGAGAACAAGGTCGAGAAGTCCTTCGCCATCCGCGGGGCGCGCTACATCCAAGTCCACGTCCCGTGCCCACTCGGTTGGGGCTGCGACACCGGCGACACCATCAAGGTCGCCCGCCTCGCCGCCGAGAGCGGGCTGTTCCCCATCTTCGAGGCCGAGTGGGGCGAGGTCACCGGGCGGCGCCCGATCCGGCGCCCCGTGCCGGTGGACGAGTACCTGAAACTCCAGTCACGGTTCGCGCACCTGTTCAAGACCGAGGAGGGGCTGGCCCGTGTCGCGGGGATCCAGCAGATCGCCGACCGCAACATCCGGCGCTTCGGTCTGGTCCAGGAAGGAGTGCCCGCGTGAACAAGCCCTTCGCCATCACCCTCGACATCAACTCCAGCCTCGTCAACAAGACGGGCACATGGCGCACGCAGCGCCCCTGTACGTCGACCGCCTCCCGCCGTGCAACAACGCCTGCCCCGCCGGCGAGAACATCCAGCAGTGGCTCTACCACGCGGAAGAAGGCAACTACGAGGCCGCGTGGCGCGAGATCATGAAGAACAACCCTATGCCCACGTTGATGGGACGCGTGTGCTACCACCCGTGCGAGGGCGCGTGCAACCGCGCGAAACTCGACTCGGCGGTGGGCATCCACGCCGTCGAGCGGTTCCTGGGCGACCTCGCCATCAGGTCGGGCTGGCGCGTCAAGGTCGAAAAGGCCCCCACGGGCCGGCGCGTGCTGATCTACGGCTGCGGCAACACCGCGATGGACGTGGCCCGCACCGCCAGGCGGCTCGGCGCCAGCGGGGCGATCGTGGTCTACCGGCGCACCCGCAACAAGATGCCCGCCCACGACTTCGAGGTCCAGGAGGCGATGGACGAGGGCGTGATCTTCAAGTGGCTCACGACCATCAAGGCCGAGAAGGACGGCGAGTTCACCGTCGAGAAGATGCGCCTCGACGACAAGGGCAAGCCGCAGCCGACCGGCGAGTTCGAGACCATGACCGCCGACTCGTGCGTGCTCGCGCTCGGCCAGGACGTCGACCTCTCGTTCCTCGAGCGCGTGCCCGGGCTGTCGGTGGTCGACGGCGTGGTGCAGGTCGGGCCCGACATGATGACCGGCTGCCGCGGCGTCTTCGCCGGCGGCGACATGGTCCCCGCCGAGCGCACCGTGACCGTGGCGGTGGGGCACGGCAAGAAGGCGGCTCGGTGCATCGACGCGTACCTGAACGGGTCGGTCTACGCGCCGGCGCCCAAGCATGAGATCGCCGAGTTCGACCTCTTGAACACCCGGTACTACACCGACGCGCCGCCGACGGTGCAGCCGACGCTCGAAGCGGCGCGCCGCAACTCGACCTTCGCGGAAGTCGTCGGCGGGCTGGACCACACCAACGCGCTCTTCGAGGCGCGCCGCTGCCTCTGATGCGGCAACTGCTTCGAGTGCGACAACTGCTTCCGGGTGTGCCCCGACAATGCGGTGATCAAGCTCGGGCCGGGCAACCGGCTCCGGTTCAACTACGACTACTGCAAGGGGTGCTCGCTGTGCGCCACCGAGTGCCCCTGCGGCGCGATCCGGATGAAGAATGAGACGATCTGAGGAGGAGGCAAGAGGCACGAGGCAAGAGTGGGGCTTGGCGAAATCCCGTGCACGGGCGGATGGGTTCCCGGCCTTTCGGCTGGGTCGCCGGCGGGCGCTGGTGAGGCGCTCGGGGCGATACGAGACGGCGAATCGGCGAAACATCAGGATGTGCTCTTGGTCCGGCGCCGGCCGGTCGCGGGGCTTTGAGCGAAGGCGGGCTTGGGTGTGCCCGCCTCTACCCAATCCCCCCACCCGGACAGGTTCGTGCGCGCGCTTGTGGTCGATGCGCGCGGGATTTTTGGGGGTAAGGGGTTGAGGGGGCTGGGGTTACGAAAATTGTGGAATCGGTGGCGGCGGGGGTGGGAGTTGGGCCCTTTTC
>JAFLCM010000319.1 GCA_017303565.1 Planctomycetota bacterium | reverse complement strand
TCGATCCGCGCATCGCCAAGGTCCCAGCGCCCGATGTCGCCCAGCGCGAGGCCGCTGGACTCCACCGTGGCGTCGCCGTCGAGTTCGATCACACACTGGCGGTACGGCTCACCGGGCGTCGATTCGATGACGCGCCCGGTGACGCGGGCGTCGGCCCGGGCCTCGGCGAAGAACTCGACCGGCGCGTCCTTGAAGTACGGGTTCAGCACCCCGCCGCGGAACCCCGCGCCGACCGTGCCGGGGCCGATGATCCGCTCGATCACGAACGCGGGGTGGTCGAGGTGGGCGGTGATCAACAGCGGCGCCGCGCCGGCATCGGCGCCCGCCCGTTCGATGACGAGATTCCCGGCCCCGTCGGCCCGCATCCTCAGGTCGGGGCGCTCGGCGGTCCAGCGCGTGATCCACTCGACCACACGGCGCTCACGCCCGGCGGCGGTCGGGATCGACGTCACTTCGAGCAGCCATCGCTCGTGCGTGCTCGTGCGGGCTTCTGGGGTCATGGGCGCAGCGTAGCACGCGGGGCGCAGGAAAACGCCGCGACGGGCAGAGCGTCACGGCGTTCTCGGATTCCGTCTTGACTCGGGTGGACTCAGGCGGCCTTGCGGCGCGACCAGGTGTAGGTCTTGGGCGCCCAGGAGAACGAGTAGGCGACGGGCTTGTTGGCGCGCCGGGCCTTGGTGCTCTTGCGGGCGGTCTTGGCCGAGGTCTTGGTGGTGCGCTTGGTGGCGCGCTTGGTGGTCCGCTTGGCGGTCGAGCGGTTCCAGGCCTTGCGGGCCGTGGTGCGGCGCGTCGCCTTGCGGGCGAACGAGCGGCGGGTGGCCTTGCGGGCGGTGGAGGTGCGACGCGCCTTGACGCGGGTCGCGGTGCGCTTGGCGGTCGTGCGCTTGGTGACACGACGACGGTTCACGCGCCGGGCTTTGGTGGTGCGGCGGGTCGAGGTCTTGCGGGTCTTGCGGGTCGGCATGGCTGATCCCTGTTGTTCAGGCCGGCGTGCCGGCCCACGGTGTGTCGCCCGCTTCGAAGCCGGGCGGCCGCGATGAGCCCCTTCCGTGGGTGCGCTCCGCGTCGCGGCGACTGGCGTTATCGACACCGAACGCGCGTCGCATCAGGGAAAATGGAAGTAACCCGCAACGGACCTTGAGTCGGTGGTTGACGGCGCGTCGGCTCACGTGGCGAGCGTGTGTCGCCCGGGCCTCATCGCACCGATACGCTTTGGGCTCATGACACAGGCCGCCGCGACAGACTGGACGCCGGAATCCTGGAAGCAGCGCCTCGCCGCGCACCAGGCGGTGTACCCCGACCGGGCGGCGGTGGACGTGGCGGTGGCGAAGCTCCGCGAGTTCCCCCCGCTGGTCACCTCGTTCGAGATCGAGCGGCTCAAGGCGCTGATCGCCGACGCGCAGGAGGGCAAGAGGTTCGTGCTGCAGGGCGGCGACTGCGCCGAGACGCTCGCCGACTGCCGCCCGGATGTCATCACGAACAAACTGAAGATCCTGCTGCAGATGTCGCTGGTGCTCGTGCACGGCATGCAGAAGCCGGTGGTGCGGGTGGGGCGGTTCGCGGGGCAGTACGCCAAGCCGCGCTCCAGCCCGATGGAGACGCGCGAGGGCGTGACCCTTCCTTCGTACTTCGGCGACCTGGTGAACGGGGCCGAGTTCACGCCCGAGGCGCGCACACCCAACCCGCATTTGATGGTGCGCGGGTACCAGCACGCGGCGGTGACGCTGAACTTCATCCGCTCCTTGATCGACTCGGGCTTCGCCGACCTGCACCACCCGGAGTACTGGGACCTGCGGTTCATGCACCACGCGAGCCTCCCGGAGGAGTTGCGGCGCGAGTACCAGCAGATGAGCCGGCGGCTGGCGGAAGCGCTGAAGTTCATGGAGGCGCTGGGCGAGACGGGCATCGACGACCTTTCGCGGGTGGCGTTCTTCACCAGCCACGAGGGGCTGAACCTGCTGTACGAGTCGGCGCAGACGCGGCGGGTGCCGCGCCGGGACGGCTGGTACAACCTGACGACGCACCTGCCGTGGATCGGGGAAAGGACGAGGGCGCTCGACGGGGCGCACGTGGAGTACTTCCGCGGGATCGCGAACCCGGTGGGCGTGAAGGTGGGGCCCTCGACGACGCCGGCTGATCTGCTCGCGCTGATCGACCGTCTGAACCCGCGCGACGAGCCGGGGCGGATGGTGGTGATCCACCGGATGGGCGCGGCGAGAATCGCGCAGGCGCTGCCGGCGCTGCTGCATGTGGTGCGTCACGCGCGAAGGAGAGTGCTGTGGGTGTGCGACCCGATGCACGGCAACGGCGTGACGACGCGCCACGGCGTGAAGACCCGCGACTTCAACGACATCCTCGGCGAACTCCGCCAGGCGTTCGACCTGCACGAGCGCGAGGGCACCATCCTCGGCGGCGTCCACTTCGAGCTCACGGGCGAGGACGTGACCGAGTGCGTCGGCGGCGCGGCGGGGATCACCGAGGACGACCTGACGGGCAACTATTCGTCGTTGTGCGACCCGAGGCTGAACTACCAGCAGGCGCTGGAGATGGCGTTCCTGATCGCGCGGCACGCGGCGAAGTGACGCGGGTATTCTGCCCGCATGAGCGAAGCGGGCCAAGTGCGGCATTTCTTCGTCGACGAGGCGGGCGATTTCACGCTGTTCAACGCGCGAGGCGCATCGATCATCGGGCGAGAAGGGGTATCCCGCACGATCATGCTCGGCGTCGCCGTGCTGCCCGACCCGGAGCAGACCGCGAGCCTGCTTGATCGGCTCCGTTCGGAACTGCTTGCGGACCCGTACCTTTCATCGCTCCCTTCGATGAAGCCCGAGCAGGGCAAGACCGCTTTGTTCTTTCATGCCAAAGATGATGCCGCCGAGGTGCGGTACCGCGTGTTCCGCGAGCTGCCAAGGCTGGGCGCCGAGATTCAGGTGGTCGTGCGGAGGAAGGACGTGCTGGCCACCCGAGCCAGAGCGCTGTTCGCGGCGGGCCAGAAGCTGCGCGAGGCCGATGTGTACGACGACATGGTCCGCCGGCTCTTCAAGAACATTCTTCACCAGGCGGACTCCAATGAGGTGTGGTTCGCGCGCCGGGGAAAGTCCGACCGGGGCGAAGCTCTCCTGCACGCCCTGCAAACCGCGAAAGCAAGGTTCAATCGATCGTGGGGCACCGATCACGACAAGCCGACTCTTGTTCGCTCGGCCAGCCCGAGCGAATGCCCGGGGCTGCAGGTGATTGACTACTTCCTCTGGGCGTTGCAGCGCCTGTTCGAGCGTGGAGAAAGCCGCTTCTTCGACTCCGTGCGCGACAGTTACCGCCTGATCATGGACGTTGACGACACGCGCCACCGTCCGTACGGCGAGTGGTACAGCGCGCGGAACCCGATCTCGGCGGAAAAAATAAAGCCTCTCGTGGGCTAGGCCACGCGAGACAGGCTCGCTTGGCACACGGCATGAAGCCGGCGTTCGCCCACGCCTGAGGCTAGGTGAAGTATATCGTCAGAATCGCCCCCCGCCAAGAACGATCTTACCGTTCCGTGGGGAAGCCTTCACTCCCACCGCGTGACATGCCAGGACTTCTTGCCGCGGCGGAGGAGCGCGAGGGAGGCGTGGAGGAGTTTCGTGGGGGTGAGGCGGGCGTTCTCGTCCACCTTTTCGCCGTTGAGCGTGACCGCGCCGGTGGAGAGGTGCTCGCGGGCCTCGCGCTTGCTCTTGGCGAGGGTTGTCTGGGCGAGCAGGTCGATGATCGGGAGGCCCTCGGCGGCGAGTTCGGCCTTGTTGTGCGTGCTGCTGGGGACGCTGGCGAAGACCTCGGTGAGGGTGGCGAGGTCGAGCGAGGCGACCTCGCCGCTGAAGAGCGCGCCGGCGGCGGCCTCGGCGCGGGCGAGTTCGTCCCTGCCGTGGAGCATCTGGGTCATGTGGCGGGCGAGGGCGCGGTGGGCCTCGCGCCGGCCGG
>JAFLCM010000318.1 GCA_017303565.1 Planctomycetota bacterium | reverse complement strand
TCAAAGAAACCCAGGTCCCAGTTTCGCATCAGGCGTTTGCCCGTCGCGCCCGCCGTCTCCGTCCACTGCGGCACCCAGTTCGATCCGTCGAGCAGGCCGTAGGGTGATTGCTGGTCGGGGTAGGAGCCGACCGGCACGCCGTTGTACCCCAGCGCGTGCTGGCCGCCGTCCCACGGGAAGCCCGCGATCATCGGCGTGTCGGTGCCGTTGGGGTACTGCCAGTACCCGCCCCGGCCTTGTCCGTAGCGGTCGGGGTCGTAGTGGAACCCCTTCACCCACTCGTCGAGCGTCGGGAGGAAGAACCGGGCGCCGGGCGTGCGGGCGCGCTGGTCGGTCCAGAACAGCGGGTCGCCGTCCTGCCTGAAGTTGAACGTCGACACGTCGTACGCGCCGGTCTCGAACGCTTCCCGCGTCGTGCCCTTGTCGTTGCACAGCCAGTTGCAGTACATGGCGGCGAAGCGCCAACTGGTCTCTACCGGCAGGTCGCGCGCGAAGGGCGTCATGGTCCACTGCCCGCCGGTGTTGTAGATGTAGGCGTTGGCGATCACGCCGTAGGGCGTCACCTCGCCCCACTGGTTGTAAGGCGCGAAGGCCCGGACGAACTCGAAGAACTGACCGACGGTGACCTGGGTGGTCGCCATGCGGAACTCGTGGGCGACCGCGCCCAGTTGCAGCTGCGGGTAGGTCGGCACCTCGCTGGGGTTCGTGGCCCGATTGCCGGCGTTCCCGATGGTCTTCCAAGTGAAGCCGTGGTCCGGCGGCATGACGCCGGCGGGGGCCGCGCGCACGCACGAGATCGCGGCGCTCAGGGCAACGCACAACGCAACACACGGCCGGCGCGACAGCACTCCCATGGCGTGACTCCTTGTGGGGGGATCATACCGTGGTAGAGGGCCGGGCAAACGAGATGTGCGGAACGAGCCGGCTTACTCGGGCTTGCCGCCCGACATGTCGTAGACCCAGCCCTCGACGGCGCGGTGGTACTCGAGGACCTCGCCGGCCTTGAAGAAGAGTTTGAGTTCGCGCTCGGCGGCCTCGGGGCTGTCTGAGCCGTGGATGAGGTTGAAGGAGTTGGAGACGCCGAAGTCGCCGCGGATGGTCCCGGGGTTTGCCTTGGAGCCGAAGGTGGCGCCCATCATGTTGCGGGCGATGGTGATGGCGCCGTTGCCGCGGAGGGCGAGGACCAGGACGGGCGAGGAGGTCATGAACGCGACCAGGCCCTTGTAGAAGCCCTTCTCCTTGTGCGCCTCGTAGTGGGTGGCGGCGAGCTCGGGCGTGATCTTCATCAGTTTGCAGCCGACGACCTGCAGACCCTTTTCCTCGAAGCGGGAGAGGATGCGGCCCATGAGGCCACGCTGGACGGCGTCGGGCTTGAAGATGATGAGGGTGGTTTCCATGGTGGTTCTCAGGGTTGGTTGAAGGGCGGCGCGGGCCGGTTCCGGGGGGGAGGATGATAGCGGCGCACCGCCCCCCGGGGTCGGTGCGCAAAGGGAACGGGAGGGGCGGGCGATGGCCGGGGTCAGGGTCTTCCCGAAAGCCGGCAGGCGGCGTTGATCAGCCCGAGGTGGGAGTACGCCTGCGGGTAGTTGCCCAAGGGAAGGTTCCGCACCGGGTCGTGCTGCTCGGCCAAGAGGCCGGTGGGGCCTTTCAGGTCGCGGGCGCGGTGGAACAGGTCCACGGCGGCCTCGCGGTCGCCGATCATCCACAGGCACTCGGCCAGCCAGAACGCGGCGATGACGAAACCGCCCTCGATGCCGGGGAGCCCGTCGTCGAACCGGTAGCGCATGACGACGGGGCCTTTCAGCAGCAAGCGTTGCACGGCGCGCACGGTCGAGACGGCGCGGGGGTCGTCCGGCGGGAGCAGCCCGGAAATGACCGCCCACAGCGCGGCGGCGTCGAGGTGCGCGCTGCCGTAGGCCGTGGTGAATGCGCCCACGGCGGTGTTGAACCCGTTGGCGAGCAGGTCGGCCTTGATCTCTGCGGCGAGAGCTTCCCAAGAAGGGCGCGGCTGGCCGACCACCTCGCGGGCGATCTGCGCGCCGCGGGTGGCGGCGAGCCAGCACATGACGGCGGAGTGGACGTGGCGCTGCTTCGGGCCGCGGATCTCCCAGATGCCGTGGTCGGGCTCGCGCCAGCGGAGTTCGACCGCCTCGACCATCGCGCGGACCAGCCGCCAGTGGTCGGGCGTCACAGGGCTGCCGGTCTCGGCGAGCGCCGCGACGAGGTCAACGATCGGCCCGAACACGTCGAGCTGCACCTGGGCATCGGCGGCGTTCCCGATGCGGACCGGTGCGCTGCGGTCGTAACCCTCGAGCGCGGTGATCTCGGCCTCGGGCGAGAGCAGGGTGCCGGAGACGGTGTAGATGGGGCGCAGCCGGTCGGGCGAGGGCGCGGTGGCGACGACGCCGACGAGCCAGTCGAGGAGCTTCATCGGCACGCCGGTGTTGCCCAGCCGGAGCATGGCGCGGGCGGAGAGGCACGCGTCACGCGGCCAGCAGAATCGGTAGTCCCAGTTGCGCACGCCGCCGAACTGTTCCGGAAGGCTCGTGGTGGCGGCGGCGAGGATCGCACCGGTGGGCCCGTGGCACAGGGCCTTCAGCACCAGCGCCGAACGCTTGGCGTCTTCCGCTCCGACCTCGGGCAAGCGCAGGCTGGAAGCCCAGCCGTTCCAGAACCGAATCGTCTGACGCCGACGCTCCGGCTCATCGAGCACGGAAGCGCCCGCGCCCGCCAGGCCCCACCGCAACTCGAAGACGACCGGGCCGGCGGTCGGATCGATCGAAGCGTGCGCCGAAGCGCCCGTGGGCGTGGACGCGACCTCCCAGCGCACGCCGGGAGAGCGGAGCACGCCGACATCGGGGCCGCACTCGAAGCGGAGGCCTTCGTCGAACGGCGTGATCGTGACGGCGCCTCGACCGAAGTCTGGTCGGGGTTCGAACGACACCCGGCATCTCGCCGTGCCTTCGACCACGCGGATCAGGTCGGTGCGGCCGGAGCGCTGGAACGCCCGCCCGCCCGAGCAGTCGAGATAGTCAAAGACGCGGAGGCCGGGCCACTCGGTGCGGAGGACCATCGAATCTGGCTCGTACTGCTGCTCGCCCGGCGGGACCGGTTCCGCGCCCAGCACTTCCGGGTGGACGGCGAAGCGCCCGCCGCGAGACCCGAGCAGCCCGCCGAAGAGCGAGCCCGAATCCGCCTGTGGAAGGCACATCCACTGGACCGACCCCCGGTCGTCCACGAGCGCCACCGAGCGCTGGTCGGAGAGCAGCGCGTGGGCCGTGATCGGTCGCGGGGCGGTGCTTTCGATCGCGCGGGCCCGGGCGATTCGCAGCGCCTCGAGCAGCGGCGCGACGGCGTGCTGGCCGGCAACTCGGAACCGCGCCGACGTCGCTCCCGGGCCGACCTTGACTGATAGGTCCCCGGGCGGCATCGACGCGAAGGCACGCTCGTCGGTCGCGTCGTCGCCGATGAACAGCACGTGCGTGGCGGCGATGCGGCGGCGCAGGGCCGCGAGCGCGCCGCCCTTGTCCTGCGGCCTGACCGCGAACTCGACGACGTCGTGGCCCTCGATCGCGTGGACGCCCGGCCACGCCCACGGGCCCGCCCTCGCCGCGGCAAGCGCCACAGCCTTCACCTCAGGGGCACAGCAGCGCATGTGCAGCGCCGCGCCGAAGGGCTTGGACTCACACAGAGCCCCCTCGTGGGCGGCGGCGATCCTCCGCACCTCGGCGCGAATCTGACCGATCCGCTCGATCTCCTCCACACCCGGGTTCGCCGGCTCGTCCTCCCACTCGGCCCCGTGGCTGCCGACGAGCAGGACGCCCGGGTCGGTCCCCGTCCGGGTCAGCAGCGGGGTGTGGTGCGCCGCGGCGTTGGCCAGCTCGGGGGTCTCCAGGAACATCGTCTCTTCCTGGACGAACCCGTTCCCGAAGACTCCTCCCCCGAGCTGTTTGTTCGCGAAGTCGACCCAGATCT
>JAFLCM010000317.1 GCA_017303565.1 Planctomycetota bacterium | reverse complement strand
GCGGACCCGCCCCGCTCGCCAGCCGGGCGCGGCCGCCGCCGGGTCCGCCGTCCATCCCGCCCGATCCCTCCACGCCCTCCACCGTCGCCTCGATGAAGTTTGTTTCACCCAGAAAATCCGCCACGAAGCGCGAGCCCGGGCGGTCGTACAGCCCCTTGGGCGTCCCGGTCTGCGCGATCACGCCCATGTCGAGCACGGCGATGCCGTCGGCCATGCTCAGCGCTTCCTTCTGGTCGTGCGTCACGTAGACCGTGGTGATCCCCGTCTCCTTGCAGATGCGCCGGATCTCGTGGCGCATCTCCAGACGCAGTTTCGCGTCGAGGTTGCTCAATGGCTCGTCGAGCAGCAGCACGCTGGGCCGGACGACGAGCGCCCGCGCCAGCGCCACCCGCTGCTGCTGACCGCCGGACAGTTGATTGGGCTTGCGCTGAGCGTACGGGTCCATCCGCACGCTCTTGAGCGCCTCCATCGCCCGGGCCGCCCGCTCGTCCCGGGGCACCTTCCGCACCTTCACGCCGAACTCGACGTTCTGCAGCACGCTCATGTGCGGCCACAGCGCGTACGACTGGAACACCATCCCGGTGTTCCGCTTCGCCGGCGGCGTGTGCGTCACGTCCTGCCCGTTAAAGCGGATCGAGCCCGACGTCGGGTCGATGAACCCCGCGATCATCCGCAGCAGCGTCGTCTTGCCGCAGCCCGACGGGCCCAGGAGGAAGAACAGGTCGCCCGCGTTGATCGTCAGCGACACCCGGTCCACCGCCCTGGTCACCCCCGAGCCGAGGAAGGCCTTGTAGTGCTTCGACAGTTCCGAGATGGTGATGGTCGTGGACATGCAATGGCCCCCGGTCACTCGGGGGCGGGAAAGGTACCACCGCGCCCAACTCAGCGGGAACTCAAGGGGGCCAACCCCGCCCCCTCACCGCCCCGGAAACTTGGCCCTCTTGAACCCGGCCCGGCTCCGGGTACCCAGCCGGTCCCCGGCGGAAACTCCCGCGTACCCCGCCGGTCCCCGGCGGGACGAATCGGTCTCCCCTCACCGCAGCGCCTGATCCATCGCCCGCTTGGTCGCCCCGCCCGCGCCCTCGACCGGGATCTCCTTCAAGAGCGCATCGATGATGTCGTCGCTGCTCACGCCGTCGGCCTCGGCGTTGAAGTTCGTGATCATCCGGTGACGCAGCACCGGCTTCGCCACCGCCCGGATGTGATCCGGCGTCACGTTGAACGAGCCTTCCAGGACCGCGCGAGCCTTGGCCGCCAGGATCAGGTACTGACCCGCCCGAGGCCCCGCGCCCCACGCCAGGTAGTCCTTCACGAGCTTCGGCGTCGGCACGTCCGAAGGCTCCGACGCCTCGCCCGCTCTTTCCCCCGCCCGTTCCCCCACACGCGTCACCCGCACCAGCCGCAGCGCGTAGCGGATCACGTAGTCCGCCACCGGCGCCTCCCGCACCAGGTCCTGCACCCGCGTCACGTCCGCCGCGCCGAGCACCGGCGACGGCCGCGCCTCCGCGCCCCCCGTCGTCCGCTTGATGATCTCGACCTCCTCCGCCTCCGTCGGGTAACCGATCTTGATATTGAACATGAACCGGTCGAGCTGCGCCTCGGGCAGCGGGTACGTCCCCTCCTGCTCGATCGGGTTCTGCGTCGCCAGCACGAAGAACGGCGTCGGCAGGCGGTGCTGCACCCCCGCCACCGTCACCTGGTGCTCCTGCATCGCTTCGAGCAGCGCCGCCTGCGTCTTCGGCGGCGTGCGGTTGATCTCGTCCGCCAGAATCACGTTCGCGAAGATCGGACCCTTCACGAACCGCATCTCCCGCGCCCCCGTCGACTTGTCCTCCTCGATCACCTCCGTCCCCGTGATGTCGCTGGGCATCAGGTCGGGCGTGAACTGCACCCGCGAGAACGACAGCGAGATCGACCGCGCGATCGTCGAGATCAACAGCGTCTTGGCCAGCCCCGGCACGCCCACCACCAGCGCGTGCCCCTTGCAGAACATGCTCATCAAGAGCTGGTCCACCACCGCGTCCTGCCCCACCACCACCTTCGCCACCTCCGCCTTCAACTTGCGGAACGCGGCGTTCACCTCGGCGACGGCCTGCTCGGGCTCGGCGGCACGAAGAGTCTGGGGCGAGGCAAGCGGGTCGGGCATCGGGAATCTCCGGGGTCCGGGGGGGTGGCCGCCGGATGGTAGGGAGCGGCTTCCGCTCGGTTGCGAGACCCGACCGGCCCGCGCGCCGCCTACACCCGCACCTCCGCCGAGTAGTTCGGCGACTCCTTCGTGATCCGGATGTCGTGCGGGTGGCTCTCGATCACGCTGGCGCGGCTCACCTTGCAGAACCGCGCCTTCGTCCGCAGTTCCTCCACGCTCCCGCACCCGCAGTAGCCCATCGCGCTCCGCACCCCGCCGACCATCTGGTACACGAACTCGCTCAGGCGCCCGCGGTACGGCACCAGCCCCTCGACGCCCTCGGGCACGAACTTGATGTGCTCGGCCCCCGACCCGCCGCGCCGCTTGGCCGCCAGTTTCTCGCCCTGGGCGTAGCGGTCAGCGCTGCCGGCGTTCATCGCCCCCTCGCTGCCCATGCCGCGATAGGTCTTGTACCGCCGACCCTCGCTGATGACGACCTCGCCCGGCGACTCATCAAGCCCCGCGAACAGCCCGCCCAGCATCACGCACGACGCCCCCGCCGCCAGCGCCTTGGCGATCTCCCCCGACTGCCTGATCCCGCCGTCGGCGATCACCGGCACCCCGTGCGCCTCCGCCGCGCTCACCGCGTTCATCACCGCCGTGATCTGCGGCACCCCCACGCCCGTCACCACCCGCGTGGTGCAGATCGAACCCGGGCCGATGCCCACCTTCACCGCGTCCACCCCCGCCTCGATCAGGTCCCGCGCCCCCTCCGCCGTCCCCACGTTCCCCGCGATCAGCTCGATCTTCGGGTACGCCTTGCGGATTTGCTTCACCGTGTTCAAGACGTTCTCCGAGTGCCCGTGCGCGGTGTCCACCACGATCACGTCCGCCTCGGCGGCGATCAACTTCTCCACCCGGTCCAGTTGGAACACCCCGCACGCCGCCCCGCACCGCAGCCGACCCCGCCCGTCCTTGCACGCGTTGGGGAAGCGGCTCTGCTGGTCGAGGTCGCGCATCGTGATCAGCCCCGCCAGCCGCCCCGAGGCATCCACCAGCAGCAGCTTTTTCACCTTCGCCCTTGAGAGGATCTTCACCGCGTCGTCGAGGGTCGCGGTGGGGGGCGCGGTGACCAGGTTCTCCTTGGTCATCACGTTCTCGACGAGCTCGTCCCCCTTGTCGATGAACTTCAGGTCGCGCTCGGTGAGGATGCCCAGGACTTTCCCCTTGGTGCGCAGCGACGTCCCGCCGTCGTCGGTCACCGGGAAGCCCGAGATGTGGTACTCGTGCATGAGCTGCTTGGCGCGGGCGATGGTGTCCTTGGGCCCCAGGGTGATGGGGTCGAGGATCACGCCGTTCTCGGAGCGCTTGACCTTCGAGACCTCGATGGCCTGCATCTCCGCGGGCATGTTGCGGTGGATCACGCCCAGCCCGCCCTCCTGCGCCAGCGCGATGGCCAGCCGGCTCTCGGTCACCGTGTCCATCGGCGCCGAGATGAGCGGGATGTTCAGCGCGATGTTGCGCGACAGCCGCGCCTTCAGGTCCACGGTCGCGGGATTCACCCCCGAACGCGCGGGCACCAGGAGCACGTCGTCGAACGTGATGGCGTCCTGGACGAACTTCGAGTCAAGGAACGAACCGGCGTTTGTCTGGGCTCCCATGTGGCAATGTTGCCAGAAATCCCGGAACCCGTCAACGCCCGCCGCGAAAGTCCAGTGGCGGCCGGTGAACACACTACTCCTGAGGAGGCGGTCATGCGGGCCACGGACGCGCGGAGCACGGTCAGGAACACGGTCGGCGCGTTGGCGGCGGCTGTTGCGGTCGTCGGGGCGGTGCGAGCCGCCACGACCAGCCAGCCCTC
>JAFLCM010000316.1 GCA_017303565.1 Planctomycetota bacterium | reverse complement strand
CGCCCAGCCAGTTCAATGCGATGACCTCCGCGTCGGGTCGGGGCGATGAATCGTCCGACACGATCTATCTCCGAATCGACGGCAACGATTGGCCCGGCGAGATCGGGCGGCTCGGCACCGCGGTGAAGTGGGATGGCCTGGGCATCCTCGCCCAGTCCAATTACGCCGACGCCCCGAACGTCTACTACTGCCCCAGCCACACGGGCAACCACCCGTACGAGAAGTACCGGGACGTGTGGCTCTCGCGCACCGGGACGATCGCGGACAACTACCAGTACCGCATCTCCACCGCCGGCAAGCGCCTCGGCGACGTGAAAGGGACCGTGACCCTGATCGCCGACGGGATGCGGACCCGCCCCGACTACAACCACCGCGTCGGCAACAACATGCTCAAGGGTGACCTGAGCGTGCAGTGGTTCGCCGACGCCGACGGCGCTCTCCTGGGCCTCTTGGCCGAGGACGAGACCGCGGCCCGCGCCCCCGGGAACGTCAACCGGGCGTGGAACACGCTGGACAACAGCAACAATCAGAACGCCAACCAGTAACCACTTGGGTGCGCGCCGGATCGGTCGTGCCCGTTGGTCGCGCATCGGTTGCGCACCCTCTTGCGCGGAACCCGGCGGCACGGCGCGCGTCTATCGTGCCGCGGTCACCCGATGAAGCGTCGACGGATCATCCCGGGCGTGCTGGCCACGCTGGCGTCCTTCGCGCCCGCTGCTGACGCGGGCGCGATGAAGCCCGAGCGCGGGTACGCGCTGCTGGGGCGCCCCGTGGACGTCCGGGTGGAGGGGATGGAGCCTTCCGAGTTCGATCGCGGCGTGCGGGTGGAACTGGTCCGTCTCGACTCCGGCGCGGTGGTGGAATCGGGTGCCGCGCCGGGGGCGTGCTTCGACGCGGCGGAGGTGTTCCCGCTGCTGCGCCTGAACCCGCCCGCGACGGCGCTGGGCGTGCGCCTGGCGGAGCAGCGCGAAGACCCGGGGGTGGTGCTGGTGCCGATGTGGTCGGCGGCGCGGCATGAGAACGCGCTCTCGCACGCGTTCCGCACCGCCAACCGCGCCAACGACCGGCGGGGCATGGACGCGCTGCTGCGGCTCAACGGCATCGCGCTCGATTCCCTCGAACGCTCGGTCGTGACCGTCGAGCCGAACGAGCCGGTGTTCAGCGGGTACCGGCTCTTGGAGAGCAAGAGGGTGGTGGTGCGGACCTCGCTGGGCGAGGTGGTCTTCGCGCCGCGGTACGACGCCGCCCCCGCGACGTGTGCCGCGTTCATCCGGCTCGTCGAGTCCGGGTTTTACGACGGGTCGCCGATCCACCGCGTGGTGCCGAGGCCCGAAGGCGACAGCGGCGGCGGGTTGATCCAGGCGGGCGACCCCACCGGGTCGGGGCAAGGCGGGTCGGGCGAGCGCGTCCCCATGGAATCGCCGGTGCTGGCGCACGGGTTCGGGGTGATCTCGCTGGCTCGGGTGCCGGGCGACCCCGACTCGGCGAGCGGGCAGTTCGTGATCGCGCTGGGCCCGGACCGCGACGGGACGCTCAAGGAAGGCTCGACGCCCTTTGGCGTGCTGGTGTCGGGCGCGCCGGTCTTGAGCGAACTGAGCACGGTGGCGGTTGGGCACCGGCGCGCAGGCGACCCGCGCTCACCGAAGGACCGCCCCATCGCATCATTGAAAATCGAGAAGGCGTGGACCGAGCCGGGGCCGGTGGTGAGCGGGTCGGACCCGGCGCCGCCCGCGGCACCCGCGCCGCCGGTGGAGCGCTGAGGGGCTCAGCGGTCGTCGAGAAGCGTGTAACTGGTGACGCGCAGGCCGAGCAGTTCGCCGTCGATGGTGAGCGCCTGCAGCGATTCGGGGCGGACGTCGGGCGGGAGCACGAGGGGCTGTGTGCCGCGGGCGACCGCGCCGAGGGTGAAGGTGGTGGAGCCGCCGTCGCGGTTCTTGGCGGTGGCGACGGCGTTGGCGAGGGGCAGGCCGCGGTTGGAGACGACCAGCCCGCCGTTGGGGGCGAGCGAGACGCGCGGCAGGCTCATCAGCGCCCAGATCGTGAAGGTCAGCGTGACCGCCGCGACGAGGCCGAGCACCGCGAGCAGTTCCATGGCGGTACGGCGTTTCACGGGGTGATTATTGGGAGGCCTGGGCGATCATGCAGATGACGAACATCCCTTGACCCTGGATCCAGGCGTCGGCGGGTTCCATGCCGGTGGCGTGGGCGACGCACGCGGCGCTGCAGGCCCGGGCGCAGCAGTCGATGCCGCCGATGCGGTCGCACACGCCGATGATGAAGAAGGGGGCGGCGAAGAACATCCCGTTGGCGCAGCGCGGGCACGAGCAACTGGATCCGAGGCAGAAGCGGATGGTCGGGTCGGGGTTTTCGGGGGTGGGGGTAAGGGCGGACTGGGTGAGGGCGGACTGCGTGATGCCCTGCTGGACCGCCTGAGCGAGGTTCAGGGGCAGCGGCGAGATCGCCGCGAAGGTGGCGCACGAGCCCGTGAGGGTGGATTGCACGTCGGCGCGCAGCACGCCGCAGGGCGTGGCGGTGCCGTCCGGAGCCACGGCGGCACCGAGGGCGAGGGTCCACGCCACGGTCAGCGCGCCCGCCTCCCCCTGCGTCTGTTCGATGGAGAGCGGCGTGAACGACGCGGGCACGAAAACGCCCGAGCCGGCGTCACCCGCCGACGCGTCGAGGGGCCAGGCGGCGGCGTTCACCGAGGCGTCCGCGCCGCTTGCCAAGAGGTACGTCTGCCCGATCTGGATCGCGGACGCCGCGGGCGGGACCGGGGCGGGCCCGGGCGCGAGCGGGACCTCGATCTCGTGCTCGGTCAGCGGCGTCTGGGCGGGTTGCGCGACCGCTCCGCGGAGGGCCCACGAGAAGGAGACGACGCCCGCGACAAGGGCCATCGGAAGGGCGGCGCTGGGTCGGCGGCGGGCGCGAATCGGTCGCATGGTGACCTCCGGGCGTGGATGGATTTGCACACCATGCCGAAGGGTTGAATGGGCGTCAAGCCCTTCCTGACAGGTCCGGCGGCGCTGCGCCACCGAATCGTGGTGCTGACGGCGAACGTACGGGATCGCTCGCTCGGAATCGCGGCAGTGGAAGCGCCGTACGCCACGAATCCGCGCCGCATTTTTCTGGAGTTGCCCCGGAGTTCGCGCAGCCCGAACCGGTGGAAAACAAACACGCCCTCCCACAAGGGGAGGGCGTGCGGATGAACTTCAGCGATCGCGGGCTTACTTCTTTTTCGAGGTGGTGCCCGCTCCCGCGGCGGCCATGGCCTTGAGGCGGGCCGAGAGGCGGCTCTTCTTGCGGGCGGCGGTGTTCTTGTGGATCACGCCCTTGCCGGCGGTCTTGTCGAGGAGCTGGCAGGCGGACTTGAAGGCGTCCTTGGCGCCGGCGGCGTCGTTGTGGATGAACTTGTCCTCGAACGCCTTGAGGGCGTCGCGGAGGTTGCGGAGGCGCCAGCGGTTGTAGGCGTTGTGCTTCTCGTTCTGGCGGACGCGCTTGCGGGCGGACAGGGAGTGAGCCATGGGGACGATCTGCCTTTCTGCGGCCTCCGACGGAGGCGCTTCTTCATCGCCCGGGTGATCCGTGGACCGTGGCCGGGCCTAAGCCGGGATGGGGGAAACACTGCCGCGCTTGGCGAACTCGACGCCCTTGCCCGGGCGAGGGGCCGCCGATCGCGGGGAGGGAGTATCTGGGGCCGGGCGGGCCGGGTCAAGCAGGGCCGGGGAAAGGGGGGCCGGGCTTGTCCGCAAGGGGGGATTGTGCTACGCTTCGCGGCTCGGAATGGGGCGTTGCCCCGGGCCGTGAGAACGCGGGCGTAGCTCAATTGGATAGAGCATCTGACTACGGATCAGAAGGTTGGGGGTTCGACTCCTTCCGCCCGCGCTTGGTGCATAAACCCCTGTTTGGCAGGGGTTTGTGTGTTTTTGGAGGAAGAGGGCCGGAGAAGCACCTAGCTGGCAATTCGTCGCACGATCCGGCTCGCCAAGGTCGGACCTCTCTCGCGGTCCCGCTGCCGCTTCGTCTCGGATTCACTTTC
>JAFLCM010000315.1 GCA_017303565.1 Planctomycetota bacterium | reverse complement strand
GGGTGGATTGGGCGACCGGGGGTGGTCGATGCGGGGTGGTGGGGGCCGGGCCATGGGCAGTGGGCGTGGGAGAGGGGGGAGACGCATGGCCAAGAAGACTTGGCCATGCCACCCGCCGGGAGGCTCGACTCGTCATGACCCCTATGGATTTGTCCCCGAGCGATGATGAGATAGCAGCCGCGACTCGGAACGACTGACGATGTTGCCGTTGGTTAACAGCACTGGATATTGGCCGGTTTCTTGGCGTGCCCGACTCATCTTCGTGCTTACTTCAGCAAGCACTCCGGCGGAATCCCGGTGTAACGTATCCAAGTGCATATGCAGTTGAAATCCGATATCGTCTAAGACTCTCGTGGAACGGTCCGCGCCCGCCTCGTATTGGCGCATGGCACAAGCTATTATGTCGGCATCATTGAGAGACTCACCCGAGATGCCTCCGGTTGTTTCAGATTGCATTGACTTGATACAGGTCCAGACGCTGACCAACAGCGATTCACAGTCGCCTTTGTCTCTGATTTCTTGGATGATTTCTGCGCTTGTATTCACTCGCACTCGTTCCTTGTAGACCCAGAACAAGAAATCGTGCAGAATAATGACACCACTTCCTGCGACAATCACAATCGCCGTGCGTATAAGTGCTTGGGAAAGACGTCTATTCATTTGAACCAAATCTCCTGATCCTTGATCCGGCGTGCGGTCACGGCGCCTTCATCCGACGCCGCCGTAGATGAACCGCGTGTGGTCGGTGGAGACGCCCGCGAGCTTCTTGGAAAGCCGGCGGCCCAAAGCATCGTAGCCGTACTCGTGGGTGATCGGCCCGTAGTCGTCGATCTCGCCGTCGTCGTCCAGGTCGTAGACGCCGTACCTGGCGGCGCTGACCATCTGGTTGCGGTCGTCGTACTTGTACTGGGTGTACTCGCACTGCTTGCCGAACTGCCCGAGCAACGCCGTCAGGTCGGCGGTGTTGACGATGCCGTCGAGATTGATGTCCCCGCGCATGTCGGCGGGCTGGTTGTTCATCGAGGCGAGCAGGATCGTCATGTCCGGCGTCGTTACCACGAGGTCGCCGTTGAGGTCGGCGCCGCAGTTCTGGACGGCGCGGGTCATGTTGCCGTTGGCGTCGTACAGGAAGGGTCCCGGCGTCGCCGACACTATCGAAAAACCGCAGACTCCTGCGAGGGAGTCTGCGTTGCAAGCGGAGAGGGGGGGATTCGAACCCCCGATACGGTTACCCGTATACAGCATTTCCAGTGCTGCTCCTTCAGCCTCTCGGACACCTCTCCGGGGTGCGTCGCGCCGTCGCGACCTGAATCCGGTGCCGTTGGGGCCGGGAATCCCGTTGTTCGCGGGGGTCCCGGTCGGCTGGCACGGGGGGGAAGAGTGTAGCCGATCGTTCGGGGGCTGTCACCGGGCTGTCCGCGACGCCGGGCGTCACGCGGGGGGCGTGTTCCCGCCCTTCGAGGCGGGGCAGTCAGCGGCGGGAGCGGCGCAGGAAAAAGCCGCGGCTGGTGTGGCCGCGGCTGGAGGGGTTTTCGGGTTTCGGGCGGTCGGCGGCCGGGCGATTACTTGAGGTACTTGGCGGCGGCGTCCTTGATCATGGTGCCGAGGCTCTCGACCTGGGTCATGGCGTCGCCGCCGAGGGACTTGAGTTGGTCGACGGGGGCGCCCTTGATCTTGGTGATGGCGGCCTCGACGGTCTGCCACTGGGCCTCGATGCCCTTGACGGCGGCCTCGATCTGGGGCTTCACGGCCTCGGGGGCGCTGGCGACCTTGCCCTTGAGGCTTTCGACGGTGGGCTTCCACTCGGCGATCATGGCGTTCATCTTGTCGGCCATGCCGGAGGCACCGCCCTTGACCATGTCGTCGAGTTTGGCGCCCATGTCGCCGGCGGCGTCCTTGGCCTTGTCGACGGCGGAGGAGGCGGCGTCGGAGGCGCTCTTGGCGGCGTCGCCGAGGGCGCCGGTGAGTTTGTCGGCGGCGGACTTGGCCTCGCCCTCTTTCTTTTCACAGGCGGTGAGGGAACAGGCGAGGGCGGCGGCGAGGGTCACGGTGAGGATGCGGTTCATGGTTCGGTCCTTTGGGTTGGGATCGGAAGATGCTCGGTTGTGCAGCGCGAGCGTCGTGGCCCCGTGCGTCCGAGAACATCATAGTCACTCTTGGGAACCTTTCGTGTCCCGTTCCGGGGCTGTTCCGGTCGGTTGGCGGGGCCTCGTCCCCTCGACAGGGGGCAAGACGGGCTCACGCGGGCATGTTTCCGGGCCGATAGCCGATTGACCGAGAACCCGCGCGACCATCGATGCAACCGCTCGATCCGACCATCCTGCGTCCCGGCACGAGGCTGCCCAAGGCCGTTTTCACGCGTCACGGCGTGAAACTGCTGTCGGCGGAGGTGACGCTGTCGGAGTCGGTGTGCCGGACGCTGGAGCAGTTCGACCGGCAGGAACTGTTCCTGGCGTCGTCGGTGGAGGAACTGCGGCACGCGGGGGTGATCCGCCCGATGGGGTTCGGCGCTTTGAGCGGGGGCGTGGCCGCGCCGGATGACCTGATCACGCTCGGCGGCGTGATGGCGGTCGAGTCGGGGCAGGTGATCGAGCCGCACCATCTTGACGCGCTGGAACTGGGGGCGTTCGCGGGGATCGGGGCGCGTGAGTGCGCTCGGATCCGGTCGCAGCGGATGAAACTGGCGGACGAGGTGGCGGCGGACCGGGAGGAGTTGTGGTCGCGGCTGACGCTGACCGTGACGCCCGAGGGCGGGCGCGAGGACGAGGATCCGCGGGACGAGTCCGGATGGCCGACCGAGGCGGGGCTGGTGGAGTGGCGGGCGCCGCGGGTGCGGGCGTTGCGGCGCGCGCTGGCGCGGGTGCTGACAGGGGTGCCGATCTCGGTGAGCGAGTTCGAGGTGATCGCCGACGACCTGATCGACACCGAGTCGCGGTTCCCGACGCGTTTCGCGAGCGTGGCGCTGTGCTCGGCGGGGTCGGAGGAGTTCCTGGCGGATCACGCGTTCAGCACGGCGGCGCTGTGCGTGGCGATCGGCGCGCGGCTGAGGTGGCCGGTCGAGAGCGTGCGGCACGCGGCGCTGGCCGGGATGCTGAGCGATGTGGGCATGGGGCTGGTGCCGGCGGGCGTGCGGGGCAGCACGCGGAAGCTCGACGAGATCGACGCCAACCGCGTGCGCCGTCACCCGGCGTTCAGCGTGATCCTGCTGGACAGCGTCGAGGGGCTCGACCCGATCGTGTCCCTGGCGGCGTACCAGCACCAGGAGCGTGAGAACGGCTCGGGGTACCCGCGCGGCCTGAAGAGCCGGCAGATCTGCGACGTGGCGCGGGTGGTGGCGGTGGCGGACACGTTCGCGGCCAGCGTCGGACGCCGGCCATACAAGCCGAGCAAGCGGCCCTATGACGCGCTCGAGGACCTTGTGAGCCTGGGCAGCGAGAAGGTGCTCGAACGCAAGATCGTGCGGGCGCTGGTCG
This sequence comes from Planctomycetota bacterium, assembly GCA_017303565.1. Taxonomy (GTDB): domain Bacteria; phylum Planctomycetota; class Phycisphaerae; order Phycisphaerales; family UBA1924; genus JAFLCM01. Next base: position 568 of record JAFLCM010000315.1, on the reverse strand, counting down.
AGGCAACTGGGCTGTTTCCGGTTGGGAGTTTCGTGAAACTTTCCACCGGCGACGTGGCGGAGGTGATCGGATCGCACGCGGACCAGATCGATCGCCCGATCGTGACGGTGATCCGCCGGCGCGGGCGGGTGTGGAGCCGCGCCGAGACGCTGGACCTGGCGCAGCACAAGCCGTGGGAGTTGCACGTGGTGTTCGCGGCGGACCGTCCGTCGGAACTCGCGGCGTGAGGTGCGCGCGGCGGTCGCGCCCGGTACGATGGTCGCATGAGTCGGGGTCAACTGTTCACGTTCATCGTGCTGCTGTCGGTCGCCGACGCGGTGCTGATCGGCGCGCTGATCGGCACGACGGCGGGGCCGGCGGCGGGCGGGTTGGCGGGGCTGGCGGGCGTGGCGCTGCCGTGGCTGGTGCTGGGGCCGGTGACGGGGCTGATCTTCAGGTTGGGTGGGTGGGGCCGGTTGATGGCGGCGCAGGGGGTCCGCGATGAGGCGGCGTACGCGGAGCTGCACCGGGTCGCCAGGCTCGCGCCGGTGTTCGTGCTGGGCAAACTGCCGATCAACAACTTCACGCT
>JAFLCM010000314.1 GCA_017303565.1 Planctomycetota bacterium | reverse complement strand
CACCGCGCCGGTGGGGCAGCCGAACTCGGGGATGATGAGCAGGGCGTGGGCCGAGACGCCGGGGGCGGGGGTGAGGCGCTCGCCCAGGCCCTCGACGATTGAAGGCCTTGGAGAAAGGAAGAAGGCCACATCGCTGCCGAGGCTCATGGCGAGTTCGAGCAGGCGGGCGTCGGGGATGTCGAGTTCGAAGAGGGCGCGGACGCCGAGGAGGACCGCGGCGGCATCGGACGAGCCGCCGCCGAGGCCGCCTCCGACGGGCACGCGCTTCTCCAGTTTCATCTGGAGGGGGAGTGGTCGGGCGGCTTCCTTTTCGAGCAGGTGGTGGGCGCGGACGCCGAGGTCTTTCGTGATGGACCAGTCGATGGGCGACGGGCGCGGGGCGTCCTGGTGCCAGACGATGGCGTAGCGGCTGAGGCGATCGTCCTCGAGGCGGGTGAGGGTGAGGTCGTCGGCGAGGGAGATCGGACACATCCACGAGCAGATGGGGTGGTACCCGTCCGACGGTCGGGGCGGTCCGACGGCGAGGGCGAGGTTGACCTTGGCGGGCGCGGAGAGTTTCAGCACGCCGCGGCGCGTGGAGGCGTTCTTGAGTTCGTTGGGGATGGGGTACGCCACGCGCGGGTTCCGTGTGAAACAGGCGGAGGCGGATGATACGTGGTCAGTACGCGAAACCGAGGGTGGCGCCGGGGTAGTAGTACTGGAGGATCTGAGCGAAGGGGACGCCCTTGCGCGAGTGGCCCTCGGCGCCGAACTGGCACATGCCGACGCCGTGGCCGAAGCCGCGCCCGTCGATGCGGACGGTGGAATCGGTGAAGGTGAAGGCAAGGTCGCCGCTGAAGACGCGGGTTTTGGCGTCGATGGGCGGGAGGCCCTGGGCCGGGGTGTTGCAGGCGAGGCGGAGTTGTTCCGCGGAGAGCGGGTACCAGCGTCCGGCGTTGTCGAAAAGGCGGTAGGCGGCGGGTCGTCCGGCGTCGTTGTTGGCGGTGACGACGACGCGGGAGAGCGAGCCGAGGTCTCGGACGGAGAGGTTCTCGGCGCGGCCGTAGGCGCGGATGCGCTGGACGAGTTCGGGGAGCGGTCGCGTGCAGGTCCAGCGGTAGCGCTGGCTGAAGTTGCAGGGGCAGGGCACGGGGCGGTCGCGGCCCTGGATGGGCTCGGCGAGGTTGAACTCGAAGCCCTTCTGGATGGGCCAGGTGTCGCGTGCGGAGCCGGCGCGCCCGCCGCAGCAGCTGGAGTAGTAGGTGCGGAGTACGGAGCCGTTGAACAGCAGCACCTGGCCGCGGGTGGCTTTGACGGCCTCGATGGCGGTGGGGTTGGTGGTGGCGCCGGCGTAGGCCTGGTCCTGCTCGGAGGCCTCGACGTCGAAGGTGGCGCCGTCGCGGATGGAGCGATCGCGCTCGTGGATGGCGTAGGAGCGGGCGGCGACGGTCTGGGCCTTGAAGGCTTCGAGCGACCAGGAGGGGATGAGTTCCTTCGACACGACGCCGGGCAGGTACTGCTCGAGGGGGACGAACTCGATGACGTCGAAGGTGGGGAGGGCGGCGGAGTCGGACTCGTCGAAGCGGCGGGGCATGAAACGGAACTCGCCGGCGTAGGTCACGCCGTTGAGGGAGAGCGGGGCGGCGGCAACGGGGCGGACGATGAGTTGGTCGTCGGCCTTGGCGCCGGAGCGCGGGATGACGGTGCGCTGGCCGCGGGCGTCGCGGAGGTTCCAGGCGGCAACGGTCAGGTTGAACTCGACGGGCGTGGCGAGGACACGGAGCTGGGCGGCGTCTCCGGCGGGCGAGACGCGGACCTCGCGCGGGCCGGCGACGGTGGCGGCGGTCTGGCGGGCGGTGAGGCGGACGCGCATGTCCGGCTCGCCCTTGGCCCTTGGCGGCGGGATGGGGGTGAGGTCGGGGCGGCGGATCACGCGGGGCTGGGGCGGCTCGGTGGGGGTGAACGACGTGCAGGCGGGGAGAACGCCGGCGAGTCCGCAGAGCAGGGTGAGAACCCAGAAAGGCGTGGCGCGGGGGCGATTGAGAGGATTTTGTTCGGGATGGTTCGGCACGGTCCCCGTGTATTTCGGTTGGTTGAGGAATCGGGGCTGAATCCGCGCGGTGGCGGCGGGTTCGATAAACCAGCGCGAAATGGGTGGGATTCGCCTTGAATCGCGGCCGGAATCGGTCATTGTTGTAGGTGCGCCGACTCTCGGCGGCGCTTGAATCGGTGCGGGGCCTCGTCGGGCGCGTGTGGGCGTCGGACGGGCCCATGGTCCCGCGTCGATTCTGAATCGGAGGAGATGTCGCATGCGGAGGCTGATCTCGAGCGCTTTGGCCGCGGGGGCGGTGCTTTCAGTGGCGGCGTCGGCGCAGGGCGCGTTCCACCTGTGGCGGTTCAGCGAGCTGTACTCCGATTCGACGGGCAACGTGCAGTTCATCGAGATGTTCACGACGTTCTCCGGGCAGCAGTTCATGCCGGGGCACGGGATCCGCTCGACGAACGCGGCGGGGACGATCTCGATCGACTTCAACTTCCCGACCAACACCTGCACGCCGACGAACAACAAGAACATCCTGATCGCGACGGCGAGCGTGGGCGCGCTGCCGGGCGGGGTGACGCCGGACTATGTGATCCCCGCGAACTTCCTGTTCAAGGAGGGCGGGACGCTGGTGTTCGGGATCGCGCCGGCGCAGCAGACGATCACCTACGGGCCGCTGCCGACCAACGGGACGAGCAGCCTGCGGGCGTCGGCGTACGTCACGGTGCCGCCCTATTCGTTCGTGGTTGACACGAACAGCCCGAAGAACTGCGCGGGCGCGACGGGATCGCTGAACGTGCCGCCGCCGAACTGCCCGGGCGACCTGAACGGCGACCTGCAGCGGAACACGGGCGACCTGACGATCTTTTTGGGTCAGTTCGGGCAGTCCGGCCCGGGGCTGGCGGGCGATCTGAACGGCGACCAGACGGTGAACACGGGCGATCTGACGGCGTTCCTGGGGTTGTTTGGTACGCCGTGCCCGTGAGGTTCGCGGGACCGGATGGCACGGGGCTTGGGCCCGTGTCGGCGGCGGGCGCCTTGAAGGAAACTTGTTCCCGGTCAGCACCGGTCGGAGACGGGTGCCACCAAGATCCGGTGCCACCAAGAATTGATGCCACCCGGAGCCGGTGCCGCGCGAGCGCACGGGGGTTTTAGCCCTTGAGGCGTCCGACGAGGGTGCCTTGTTTGACTTCGACGCCCTTGAGGCGGCTCTTGAGGGCCTCGCGGTTGGGGGCGAACTCGAGGGCGGTGTTGAGCGAGACCATCTCGGTCTCAACGAGTTCGGCGAGCGAGTGGGTGAAGGAGCGCATGCCGTCCTGAAGGGACGAGTTGATGATGGCGGGCAGGTCGCTGTCGGCGCCCTCGCGGATGCGCTCGCGGGCGATGGCGTTGTTGATGAGGACCTCGGTGGCGGGGACGACGCCGACCTTGGCGATGTCCTGGTTGGCGGGGAGGAGGCGCTGGGCGCAGACGGCCTTGAGGGATGACGACAGGGCGGCGCGGATGAAGCCGTGCTCGTGCTGTGGGAAGAACTCGACGATGCGGCTGAAGCACTGCATGGTGTCGGCGGTGTGCAACGAGCCGAAGACGAGGTGCCCGGTTTCGGCGGCTTGGACGGCGGCGAGCACGGTGTCGTGGTCGCGGAGCTCGCCGATGAAGATGACGTCGGGGTCCTGGCGGACGGCGTACTTCAGCGCGCTGGCGTAGTTGGGGACGTCGGTGCCGATCTCGCGCTGGCTGACGATGCTCATGCGCGGGTGGATCTGGTACTCGACGGGGTCCTCGATGGTGATGATGTTCATCGCCTGCGTCTGGTTGATGCGTTCGAGCATGCAGGCGAGGGTGGTGCTCTTTCCGCAGCCGGTGACGCCGACGACGAGGATGAGGCCCTCGGAGGTCTCGTCGCTGAGTTTCTGGTAGACGGGGGGGAGTCGGAGGTTCTCGAAACTGGGGATGTCGGGCCGGACGCGGCGGATGGCGGCGTGCATACCGCCGCCGGCGCGGAACACGTTGCAGCGGAAGC
>JAFLCM010000313.1 GCA_017303565.1 Planctomycetota bacterium | reverse complement strand
GAACCACGAACCCCCTGGAACCATCCATGCGCACCCGCGCCACGACGCTGCTGTTCACCGCTCTGACCGTGCTCGCGCTCGGGGGCGGCGCTCCCGCGCAGGACCAGCCCGCCGCCAGCCAACCCCCCATGCCCCGCGCCCCCGGCGGGACCTTTGACCCCGAGAAGCCCCTGACCGCCGAGGCCGACACCACGACCCTCGCCCGCATCAGGGCGGACACCCGGCTTTCGACCTTTTCGGAACTGATCCAACTGACGGCGCAGGAGAGCCTGCTCCGCAGCGAGAAGATCACCGTCCTCGCGCCCGTGAACGACGCCTTCAAGGCGCTCCCCGCCGGCGAACTCGACCGCCTGCGCCAGGAACCCAACCGCGCGGAACTGCAGCGGCTGGTGCGGATGCACGTCCTGACGAACGTCATCGATTCGCGCGGCTTCGCCACCGCCCCGCGCCAGCGCACCTACTCCGGGCGGCGCGTCCGCTTCGAGCCCGTCGCCACCGCCCCAGCGGGCGTCGCGCCGTTCAGCGTCCGCGGCGCGAAGTTCGTCCAGACCGACGTGACCGCGTCCAACGGCGTCATGCACGTCATGGACGCGCTCGTCCTCGCGCCCGGCCAGTCGGTGCTGCAACTCATCCAGTCCAACCCGAAACTCACACGCTACGCCCAGATGCTCAAAGCCTCCGGCGTGGACCAGGTGCTCGCCGGCAGCGGCTCGTTCACCGTTTTCGCGCCCAGCGACGAGGCCATCGACCGCCTCGACGCCCGAGTGCTCGCCGAACTGCTCGACCCCAAGATGCCCGACGCCGCCAGCAAGTTCGTCCGGCGTCACATCTTCGCCGGCGGCATCTATTCCGAGAACGCCGGCGTGGTCGGCGCTGGCGAGACCGGAGTGCCCTCCATGGCCCGCGAACCGCTGACCACCGAGATCAAGGACGGCAGGCCGCTCCTCAACGGCACCGCCCGACTCGTCGAGACCGACGCCGAGGGGTCCAACGGCGTGCTGCACGTCATCGACGACATCCTGCGCATCACGCCCAAGCCCAAGGCCCCGCCCGGCTCCGAGCAGTAGTCCGAGCCGACTCGGCCCGTGGTCAGGGTTGCTTGCGGAAGCGCGGGGCGCCGATCTTTTCCAGGAGGTCGGGAGCGCCCTCGACACGCACCAGCCGCGGCTCGCGGGGGCCTTGGTCGTACTCGATCGCCAATGTCTCCAGCTTGTCATCGAACACGGTGAGCAGTTCGACGCGCTTGCTCTCGGGCGAACGCTTCACCGCCTCGATGAGGCGCGCCGGCGTGAACACCCACCCATCGACGCCGATGACCTTTGACGTGAACTTCGCCCCCGCGTCGTCGGCGGGCGAGCCGGGGATGATCTCGGTGATCGTGCCGTCCTTCGTGAGGCGCAGCCCGAGCGACGTGCGGAGGTTGACGCCCTCCTCCTTCGCCGCGCGGCGCTGGCGCAGCGCGGTCGGCTCGGCCTCGTACCGCAGTTCGTAGCCCGTCATCTTCAAGAGCCACGAGAGGTCGAGGTCGGCCACCGGCCTCTCGATGCGGTCGCGCACCAGCGCGTCCCAGTCGGGGTCGGGGTGAATCGCCTTCAGCGCCGCGACCACATCCTCCCGGGTGTACGTCTCGGGGTCGCCGGTGGGGCGCGACTTGGCGTCGAAGAACGAGCGGCAGAAGTCGTCGAGCGACCTCGTCCCGCCCGTGCCGGTGCGGATCAGCGTGTCGGCCTCCAGCCAGAAGAGCGACGCCTCGGTGTAGTAGTCTTGGCCGCGGCGGTGCTCGAACCACGACACGCCGCGCTGGCGGAGGAAGCGCGCGGCGCGGGCGGTGTCCTCGACGCTGCGCCACTGCCGCCCGGTGCGCATCTGCTTGGCGACGGCGAGGTCGAGGAACTCCTCGCGGAACTCGGCGGGGGTGAGCATCCCGGCGCGGGCGCCGAGCACGGTGTCGTAGTACGCCGTCAGCCCCTCATAGACCCACAGGAGTTCGGTGCGGGCGGGGGTGGAGAAGTCGCCGGTGATCAGGCCCTTGGGCGCCTTGAGCTTGCCGCACCAGACGTGAAAGTACTCGTGCGGGATGACGAGCAGGCCGGCCCCGCCCGCGCGGAGCTCGTCTCGCTGGGCCCCGCTCAGCCCGTCGCGCCCCATGCCGATGAGCGTGCTCTCGGCGTGCTCGAGGCCGAAGCCGATCCCCTCCGCGCACACGAGCAGGAACCGGTACACCCCGCGCGGGTAGGAGCCGAACAGACCGACCGTCTCGGCGATCAGCGCGTTGCACTGCTCGACCAGGAACCCCGGCACGCGGGCGTCGTCGGGGTCGTTGGCCACCACATGGAAGGTGTGCTCGGGCACGCCCTCGGGACGCTCGAGGTCCACGCTGGTCAGGTGCTCGCCCATGATCATCGGGGAGTCGATCAGTTCCGGCAGCGCGGGCTTGGCGAGCATCATCACCGCCTTGCCCATCTTGGTGTCCTGGGTCTTGAAGGGCAGCGCCCACGCCGCGTTCCATCCCTTGGGAATGAACATGAGCATCTGCACGTCGATCGACCGTGTCTCCACGCCGCCGGGGTACAGGAGCAGCGTGTTGAAGTTGATGACGCCGAGGTTCGACCGGCCGTACGAGTCGCTCGACCGCGAGTTGGGGTTGGGCTGCGAGGCGATGTAGTCCATCGCCACGTCGATGGTGGTGCAGCCCTCAGGGACGCTGAGGGTGATCCGGTCGACCTGCGTGGGATCGCGGTCCCAGTGCAGGCGCTCGCCCTTGCAGTCCTGCACCACGAGGTTGACGACGTTCTCGATCGGGCCGGAAGGGTTGTGGTTGCCGGGGGTCCAGATGCAGTACCGAAGTTCCAGCGGGCCCGGCTTCACCTGGATGGTCGAAACGGTCTTGATCAGGTTGCGGCTGATCCCGGTCGCGTCGACGGTGAGCATGATGTCCGGGTCGGTGGGAAGCGGGTCCGCGCCCATCGCGCTGACGCCGAGCACCGCCGCCGTCGCGACGCCGAACCATCCGCCAATCTGCCTGGCCGTCCGCATCGTGCGCTCCGCTGTGAAGGACCTTGTTCCCCCGCAGGGCCGGACTGTACCGGGGCGGGACACCTGAGCGCGGCGCGAGGGGCTCGACAGCGCGTCGGCGGAGCATGTACCATCCGATCCCCCGCATGGGTGCGGCCACCACCCCCAACCCGGCGCAGAGCAACGGCGAAACCCCGCTGATGGTCCGCATCGCGCGCGGCGACCAGTCCGCCGTCCCCGCGTTCATGCAGCGCTACTCCGCACTGGTGTGGAGCCTGGCCCGGCGTCTGGCCGCCAACGACCCCGACGCCGAGGACGCCGTCCACGAGATCTTCATCGACCTCTGGAAGTCCGCCCCCCGCTTCGACCCCTCGGTCGCCTCCGAGGTGACGTTCGTGGCGATGGTGGCCCGGCGTCGCCTGATCGACCGTCGCCGTCGCCTCGGACGTGTCCCCAAGATGGAGGGCATCCGCGACGATGACGTGTCCCGGGCAGCGACGCCTTCAGGAACCCCTGACCCGGGGACGCCCGACGAGGGCGTGTCGCAATCCGAAGAGGCCCGTCTGGCGGTCCGCGAACTCCAGAACCTCAGCCTGGACCAGCAGAAGGTGCTCCGCCTTTCGATCTTCCACGGGCTGTCCCACGAGAAGATCGCCTCGGCGCTGAAGATGCCGCTGGGGACAGTGAAAACGCACGCCCGGCGCGGGTTGATCCGACTGCGTGAATCGCTGGAGGCGGCTCGCTCGAAGTCCCAACGGGGGACCACCGCAACATGAGCCTCGCACCGTCCGAGAACTCCCGTCTGTTCGACCTGCTGGCCGACGCCGCCACGACGGGCGTGGACGCGCGCGGGGCGGAGGAACTCGCGAACCTGCTGGCCGCGGCGGACTTGGATTCGGATTCGTTCGAGCGGGCGGCGGCGGCCCTGGACGTCGCGCTGACACCCGCGACCACCGAAGCCATGCCGGCGCACCTCTTGGCAAGCGTTCAGCGCGAGATGCTGCTGGCGATGTCAGGCACCGCGGCTCCGGCT
>JAFLCM010000312.1 GCA_017303565.1 Planctomycetota bacterium | reverse complement strand
GCTGCTCAACGACGTCACGCTCCGAGTCCCCGGCAGCAAGCTGTACGTGACCGCTCCCGACGGCGTGAACGCAGGCTCGGGCGTGCTCAACGGCGGTGTGATCGAACTCAGCGGTGACGCGTTCAACCCGGGTCTCCTCGCCGTCGGTACCTCGCTCGACAATCAGGGAACGATCAAGGTCGGTGCCGGGGCGGAGGCGATCGTCGCGCTGAACTCGATCGCGGGATTCACGCCGGTCTCGCTGCTCAACGGCGAGGGCGCGATCATCGAGGTCGGCGTCGGCAACATCGCCGGCCTTCTCAACGCGAAACTCACCTCGTACAATCCCACCGAGAACCACGGCACCATCCGCGTGGGGCGAAGGGGCATCGCATCGCTGGACAGCCGCCAGATCGGGTCCTCGACCGTCGCCGCGTTCATCAACGCCAGCCAGGCGTCGCTGCTCGAAGTCGCCGGCGAGGAGGCGCTCGCGTCGTTCGACTCGGTTTCCGGCAACGCGGGCGAGTTCCGCGTGTCGAACGGCGGCACCCTCCGCCTGGGAACCCCGCTCGGCGTCGCCCGGGAGACTTCGCTCCTGCTGACGGAGACCGGACGCCTGAACGTGCAGTCCGGCGGCACGGTGCAAGGCTTCTCTCACCTCGACCGGCGCGCCGCGATCATCGCCGCATCCTTCGGCAGCCAGATCAACGTTGGCGGCGGCGCCCAGGGCGAGGGGCTGCTTCACGCCGACAGCATCGAGACCTATGGCAAGCTCGGCGTCACCTCGGGCGGCCGGCTCAACCTCACCCGCACGCTGAACCTGCTCACCGCGTCGGAGATGACCGTTGAGGGCGGCGCGTTCGGCCAAGGGCGCGTCACCGTCCCACAGATCGGGCTCGAGCAGCCGCTGGTTGCCGGTCGCCCCGGTGCGAGCCTGACCATCAAGAAGGGCGGCAACGTCACCGCGGCCCGCACCGCGCTCGACGTCGTCGGCCTCTACGTCCTCCAGCAGCAGCGTTCGACGCTCATCGACGTGCAGCCGGGCGGGCGGCTCACGCTCTCGGGCTTCAGCGAGCAGCAGGGCACCCTCAAGATCGCCTCGGGCAACGACGGCGTCGGCCTGGTGCTCGCCAAGAGCGATTTCCCGGGCAACAAGACCAAGTACGAGCAGGTGCTGAACGCCGTCATCGAGTTCGACCGCGGCGCTGGCGCTTCCAAGCCCCAGTTCGTCACCGAGAGCGCCGACCTCGAACTCCGCGGCACCGTCACCGGCCAGGGCCAGTTCGTCATGACCGGCGACACGTCGATGAAGGTCATCGGCGGGGTCGGCCCGGTCAACAACCCCGATCAGAACTTCAACGGGATCGACTTCGTCTGGGACGGCGCGCGGGCGGCGAGCGGCGCCGCCGCCACCATGGAGATCTTCGGCCGCAACCAGGGCGCCGTGCCCGCGGGCCTCACCTCCATCTGGGGCGCGAATCTCTTGTGCATCACCGGCGGCTCGAAGGTGAAACTCCTGGACGTCTCGTCGAATGACGCCGCCGCCGGCACCGAGTCGCTCTACGTCAAGTACCTCGGCATCATGGGCGCGGAGACCCACCTCGACCTCAACGACAAGATCGTCTACTACGAGTTCATCGATCCCACCTGCGGTTTGAACCCGTCCCTGATCTCCCCCGGCCCCAACGGCCTCGGGCGGTACATCCAGATCCCCGCCCCGTCCGCGGTCGCCATCGCGCTCTCGAGCCTCGGCATCGCGGCCTTCCGCCGTCGCCAGCGCGTTCTCTGAGTTTCGGTGGGCCCCTCAGGAGGAATTCCCCCACTCCCTGACGGGTTGCCTGCGTCCGCGCGTCCCGGCGGCAGGACACGTTGCGCGGCGTCCGAGCGGTCGCCATGCGTTCGTGTTGTGTTCGCATCCTGAGGACGCACCCATGCCCCACGCCGGCCCCCGACTCGGCACCCTCCCCGCCGCCTTCCTGCTTTCGTCCGCGCTGCTCGTCGCCGGTTCGGCAACTCCGGTCGCGGTCGCCCAGCAGGTGATGACCTTCACGTCATCCGGCCCGGCGGGGGGCGGGAACTTCCGCGCCCCCGTCACCACGCGTGACGTCGATCGGTTCGCCTCGGTCTTGGGCCTCTCGCCGGACCAGGTGGAGTCGGCTCGGGCGATGGTCGAGACGGCCGTTGCGGAGTTCAACACCGCCTCCAAGGCAGCCCGCGAGCAGATGGCCGAGATCGAGGCCGAGTTCCAGGAGAGCCGCGACCCCTCGATCTTCCGCGACAAGATGCCCGCGATCACCCGGAAACTGTCGGAGAAGCGGTCGGAGATCGAGAAGCAGGTGCTGGGCGACCTGCGCCTGACGCTCACCCCCGAGCAGGACGCCAACTGGGACCGGCTGGAGCGCCTCCGCCGGCGCGAGGCGAACGTCTCCGGGATGATGGGCATCTCGGGCGAGTCGGTCGACCTCGTGAGGGTCGGCGAGAAGGTCGGCGTGATCTCCGGCCCGGTGTTCGCCGGGGCCGGCGAGCAGGTGAAACCCCTGTTCGAGCAGTACGAGCGTGAACTCGACGCGGCGATCCAGGCCAAGCAGAAAGCGATGACCGAGGCCCGTCCGCCCGCTGAGGGCAACTTTGATCGCGACGCCATGGCCAAGGCGATGGAGGCCGTGCGCGAGAAATCCGTGGCTCTTCGCGAGGTGAACCAGAAGTTCGCCCGCCAGATCGCCGGTGTGCTTTCCGAGGGCGACCGCTCCAAGTGGGAGCAGGAGGTCAAGAAGCAGACCTTCCCCGAGGTGTACCGCGAGACCTACGCGTCGCGGGCCATGAAGGCGGCGCTGGCGATGGACGACCTCTCCAGCGAGCAGCGCTCGCAGGTGCAGTCCGCCATGGAGCGATTCGAGCGCGACCTCGCTCCCGCGAACGAGGCCCTCGCCAAGGCCATTGCCGAGGCCGACGACTCCGGCGCGCGCGGCGGGATGGTCGGCGGCGCGGGCGGCCCCATGATGGTCCGCATGGGCGACGAGCCCGAGACGGTCAAGGCCGCCCGGGCGGCGCGGCAGCGGGGTCGATGGCGATGACCTCCAGGTAGACGTCGTCGCCCAGTCGCAGCGCAGCTGCGTGCTGCAGTCCTCGGCGGAGTGGAAGCTGCTGCAGGCGCGCGCGCCGCCCCAGCAGGCCGTGCCGTTCCACGACGACCGCGCCGAACCGTCGTTGGTCGTGCCGCTGCACAGCGTGCGTGCCGGCGAACGCCTGCTGCGTCTGACCGTGACCGAGGGCAAGTACCACCAGGTCAAGCGCATGGTGGCCGCCGCCGGCAACCGCGTCGAGGCGCTGCACCGCGAGGCAATGGGCGGGCTTTCGCTGCCTGCTGGCCTGAAGCCCGGCGATTGGCGATGGCTGGCTGCGGTCGACCTGGAAAAGCTGAGGAATTTCGCATGACACTGACCGAAATGCGCTACATCGTCGCGCTCGCCCGCGAGCGCCACTTCGGCAGGGCAGCCGAGGCCTGCCATGTCAGCCAGCCGACCTTGTCGGTGGCGCTGAAGAAAGTCGAGGGGCAACTTGGCGCCGCGCTGTTTGAGCGGACTGTTTCCAATGTTCGGATCACTGCACTTGGCGAGCGCATCGTCGCCCAGGCCCGGCGCGTGCTGGAAGAGGCGGTGCGCCTGGAGGAGATCGCCGAAGCCACCGGCGACCCGATGAGCGGCCAGTTGCGCGTCGGCATCATCTACACCATCGCGCCTTACTTGCTGCCGCAATTGATCCCGGCGCTGCACCGCCATGCGCCGAAGATGCCGCTGTTCCTCAAGGAGGATTTCACCGGCAACCTGATTCCCGCGCTCAAGGCCGGTGAACTTGACGTCATCGTCATCGCGCTGCCCTTCGCCGAGCCGGGGCTGGTGGCGCAGTTGGTCTACGAGGAACCGTTCCGCGTTGTCGTGCCGGCAACGCATCCATGGGTCGGCCGGCCCGACATCCCGGCCGACGAACTCGACGGCCAGAACCTGCTGTTGCTCGGGCAGGGCAACTGCTTCCGCGATCAGGTGCTTGAATCCTGCCCGCGCCTGACCGGCGAGGACGCCCTCGACCACGCGATTGAGGGCAGCTC
>JAFLCM010000311.1 GCA_017303565.1 Planctomycetota bacterium | reverse complement strand
AGGCCGGGGGCGACCACGGCGACCACGGCGACCACGGCCACGGCGAGGGCGGGGCGATCGGCACGGCCACCATCGGCGCGTGGACAGTGTCCGTCTCGGGCGAGATCAAGGCCGGCAGCGAGGCCCACCTCGACATTAAGCTCTCGGGGAGCCCCGCCAAGCCCGCCGCGGTCCGCGTCTGGATCGGTTCGCAGGATGGCAAGGGCGCGATGAAGCAGAAGGCCGACGGCGACGGCAAGGAGTACCACGCCCACGCCGACGTGCCCAATCCGATCCCCGCCGGAGCTCAGTTGTGGGTCGAGATTGATGACGGCAAGGGGAGCAAGTCTGTTGGCGGGTTCCCCATCTCGAAATGACAGCTGCAGCGAGCCCGGCGCGGCGAAGGCCCCGCGCCGGGCTTGGCACGGCGTCACGATGTGTGAAGTACGACGCTTCGGCCTCTGTAAGTCTGGTTGCCGGGCAACGTGTCGAGTGTGCTCTGCGTGTTGTCTGCGTTTGAAAGGACTCTCTATGCGAATTGCGATTCTGAACCTCATCTTTGTTTCCGGTCTCATGCTCCTTGGCGGATGCGCCACGCCCCGTGCGGACTTGGTGTCATCCGGCGACGTGACGATCGAGTCAGCGGCAACGCGGCCCCTTGCTCATACACCCACTGCCGAGAACGCCGACGGAGACTTGCTTGTGAGCGGGCAACTCGAGGAGGCGGAAGCCGTGGCCGGCGGCCACCTTGACATCACCGTCACGTCGCCCGACGGCGTTGTCGTCCACGATGCCATCGTGAACTACGGCCGGGCTTCATCACCTCACACCACGCAGCTCGGGCCGCGCGGCGCTTCACGTCGGGTGCAGACAGGCCCAAAGCATGCCAAGTACTCCGTTCGGTTTCCTGGCTTGCCACCTGCCGGTTCCAAGATCCGGGTTCGGTTGGAGTCGGGAGCCCACGAGAGGCCCGCGACACCACGATGAGACTAACCACGATCCAAGTTCCAGCAATGGACTGCCCGACCGAAGAGACGATCATCCGTCGGTCGTTACTCGGCATGGGCGGTGTGATCGGTATCCGTTGCGACCTGATGATGCGCCGCGTTGTAGTTGAGCACACGGACGCCCTTGATCCGGCCCGCATTCTTTCTGAACTCAACGAAATCGGTCTGCCGGGAGTGGTTGATTCCGCGATCGAGAGCGATGAGAGTTGTTCTACTCGCGGCTGTCGTACACGGCAACCTCCTCGGGCGCAGCAGCGTTTGCGATCATCGCTGTTCATCCTCGGGGGCCTGCTCGCCGCGGGCGCAGAGGCGATGTACTTCGCGGGCATGGAGGAGACGTCGCCGGTCGTCATCGCGATGTCCGCCGCTTCGATCCTTCTTTGCGGCTTGCCAACCCTGCGCAAAGGCTGGATCGCGCTGAAGTCCTTCACGCTCAACATCAACTTCCTGATGACGGTGGCGGTCATCGGCGGGGCGTTCATCGGGGCGTGGCCGGAGATCGCGCTGGTCACCTTCCTCTTCGCGCTCGCGGAGTTGATCGAGGCCAAGGCGCTCGACCGGGCCCGCAACGCCGTCATGGGCCTGATGGCGATGGCCCCTGATGATGCGAGCGTGAAGCAGCCCGATGGTGCCTGGAAGGTCACGCCCGCGAGCGGGGTTCTCGTCGGCGCTGTCGTGCAAGTCAAGCCCGGCGAGCGGCTCGCGCTCGACGGCGTGGTGGTCGCGGGCGAGTCGAGCGTGAACCAGGCCCCGGTCACGGGCGAGAGCGTGCCCGTGGACAAGAAGCCGGGCGACAAGGTCTTCGCCGGGACGATCAACGAGTCGGGTGTGCTGGAGTTTAAGACCACCGGCGGAAAGGACCAGACCACGCTCGCCAAGATCATCAGGACCGTCCAGGAGGCGCAGGGGAGCCGGGCACCGACGCAGCGGTTTGTGGACAGCTTCGCGCGCGTCTACACGCCCATCGTGTGCGTGGTCGCGGTGCTGGTCGCGGTCGTCCCGTGGCTGGCGTTTGGCGAGACGTTCTACCCCTGGCTTTACAAGGCGCTGGTGCTGCTCGTCATCGCCTGCCCCTGCGCGCTGGTGATCTCGACGCCCGTGACGGTCGTGAGCGGGCTGACGGCGGCCGCGCGACGCGGGATCCTCATCAAGGGCGGCGTGCATCTGGAGAATGGCCGAAAACTCAAGGTCGTCGCCCTGGACAAGACCGGGACCATCACCGAGGGCAAGCCCCGCGTGACGGATGTGCAGCCCGTGGGCCGCGCGAGCAAGGATGAAGTGTTGCGGATCGCCGCGAGCCTCGATGCGCTTTCGCAGCACCCGGTGGCGCTTGCCGTGGTCGCGGCCTGGAACGGCGAGCGTGCGAGCGTCGAAGCGTTCAAGTCGCTCACGGGTCGCGGAGTGGAAGGACGCATCGACGGCGCGGCGTACTTCGTCGGCAACCACCGCCTCGCCGAAGAGCGGGGAGTATGCTCGCCCGAGGTCGAGGCGACGCTTGGCCAGTTTGAGGCCCAAGGCAAGACGGCGATCGTGGTCGCGTCGGCCAGCGCGGTGCTGGGCATCATCGCCGTCGCGGATACGCCCCGGGCGAGCAGCGTCGAGGCGATCCGGTCGCTCCACGAACTGGGAATCAAGACGCTGATGCTCTCGGGCGACAATCAGACCACCGCCTCGGCCATCGCCAAGGCGGTCGGTATCGACGAGGCCCGCGGCGGGATGCTCCCGGAGGACAAGCTAGCCGAGCTCGAGCGTCTCACGAAGGAGCACGGGGACGCGATCGGCATGGTCGGCGACGGCGTAAACGACGCCCCGGCCCTTGCCAAGTCCACGATCGGCTTTGCCATGGGCGCTGCGGGCACCGACACGGCGCTGGAGACAGCCGACGTGGCCCTCATGCAGGATGACCTGCGGGGCGTGCCGGGGTTCGTTCTGCTTTCCCGGCGAACCGGGGCGATCCTGACCCAGAACATCGCCTGGGCCATCGGCATCAAGGTCGTCTTCTTCGCGTTGACCCTGGCCGGGCTGGGGACGATGTGGATGGCCGTTCTTGCGGATGTCGGAGCAAGCCTCTTAGTGATTGGTAATGGCCTCCGGTTGTTGGGGACACGGAAGGGTCCAGCGGGCTCACGTCGGGCGAACGGGAAGCGGGGCCGGGCGTAAAGTGAATCTGGCCTGCGTTCGGCCGATATACTGATGTATTCCATGCGTCACCCCTTGCTCCGCATCTTGGTCGCCCTGCTCATCGGCGTGGTCACGCCGTTGTGCTGCTGCCAGGCCGCGGCGCTCGCGGGCGGGGCGTGTGCCGGAAAACATGTCGCGGCGGCTGAATCGGACTCATGCTGCGGCGGCTGTGTCGGCGAAACGCGAACGGACGAAGGACCAGCGGAACAGCCGTGTCAGGATCAGCCGCGTGACGACTCGCAGGACCAGTCTCAGGATCGCCCCGACCACGATCAGCCGTCTCCTCCCGGCAAGTGCCCGTCCTGCCCGTCGTGCCAAGGCACATCCGCCGGCACAGGCATCAGCGCCGAGGCGCGTCTCCCGGCCTTTGAGCAGCAATGGAACGCACTGGCGACCTTCGCCCTCGCCGTGCTGTGGACGATGGAGGCACCCGAGGCCCTTGTTGCGCCGCATCCGCCCGGCTGGGCTCATTACCCGCCGCACCTGAAAGCCAACCGCGATGCGCAGCGGTGGCACTGCGCGCTGCTGGTCTAGCCACATCCTGCACCGGACGCTCCTTGTCTTGCGCGTCCGCATCGGCCTTGCGCGTCCGGCTCCACGCCGAGCGTGCGGGGCGTGACTTCGCTTGACGCGCCGTGGCTCCCTTGTCGATGCCCGGCCGCCCTCAAAGTGCAGGAACCACTCATGGCCACCACGCAGACCGATCTGCGGGCGCTCCGTCGGGGCCCGCAAACCACCTCGCCTAACACCCAGCCCCCGCCGTCATCGGCGGGGAGCACCACCGTCATCGCGCGCCCCAGGGCGCGCTGGGCGACGCGGCTGCTCATTCCCGCCGCCGTGTTGCTGGCGACCGGCGGCCTGCTCGCGTACGCCGCCCGCGATGCGCTCCGGCCTCGGCTCGCGGTGCATGTCGCCGCCGCGATCCCGAAG
>JAFLCM010000310.1 GCA_017303565.1 Planctomycetota bacterium | reverse complement strand
GATGGACGGGTGGAGGCCCGGTGGTGGAAAGCAGGGTTCGCGCCATCGAGTCTCTGTATCAAATATTCTAGGATGTGCTTTACAAGTCGTTGTAGGATAGGGCTATGGAATTATCAGATACGCTAATGAAGAAGAATCTACCGCGGAGATTCCCCGCGGGGTGCAAGGAATTCCGACGGTATTGCGGCTTCGCTTTACACTCCGGATCCGGCCGGACCGGTCCTCTTTCCCTCCGGCTGGGAACGCCCGAGACACGAGAGCTGGGCGGCGGGGGAGGTTGTCCCGCGGGCTCTCGCGGTCACGAGGACGATCGCACCTGCGACCCCGGTTGCGCCGAGCCACGCCAAGGGGGCGGACCACGTCGCGGACGCCTGGGGTGAGGCGGCGCAGAGCTCGACGCGGGGGGAACCCGTGAGGCCCAGCGCGGTGCCCAGGCCGAGGTAGGCGATCACGCACAGCGCGCACTTGGGCAGAAGTGCGAGCAGCGACACGGGGAGGAGCCAGCGGACGGCGCGTTTGCGGGTGTCAGGGCGTGGCGACGGCATGGGCGGCCTGGTCATAGCGGTCGTGATAGCGCACCCAGCTCATGGGGGCCTCCGGATCTTCATTCCGACCCTTGGGAACGAGATCGAGCACGGTGTAGGTGCCAATCAACGCCTCAAGGCCGCGGGAATAGGTTGAATACGTGTGGTACACGTCCCCTTGGGCGTCCTTGGCAAAGACGCTCAGGCCGGGAGCTTCTTCGACGGGAAATGCGACGCGACCGTAGTTGTAGTCGACGCTGCCCCGGGACATCTCCTCCTCGGTGAAGGAAACGTGGTAGTCGAAATTGAAGGAGTTGCCATGGGACGACACCCAGTTGAACGACCAGCCGAGCCGCTGCTTGAACGGAGTGAACTCGGACAAGGGAGCCCGTGACACGGCGGTGAACGTGACGTCTCGCGCCTGCAGGTGCACCACGGTGGCGGCGAGATGATCGGCGACGAAGGAGCAACTCTTGCAGCCCTCGCCCCAACCGGGGCCGAACATGAAGTGATAGACGACAAGCTGACTGCGACCTTCGAACAGGTCGGACAGCGACACCGGCCCGTGTGGCGAGTCAAAGGTGTAGGGCTGGGTGACCTTCACCCAAGGCAGGGCGCGGCGCCGGGCGGCGAGGCGTTCACGCCGCGCGGTGAGTTCCTTTTCTTCGTGCAAAAGCTCGCGGCGGGCCGCCAGCCAGGTTTCAGGAGATACGAGGGTGGGATGGTTTTGGTTCATGGTATGCGGGAAAAGTGGGGGTGGGTGTTGGAGGCGGGGTCGCCGACCCTGCGGGGATGGGTGCCGTAAGAACAGAACGGGCATCAGAGCAGGGGAACGTAAGTCCCGTCGACCCCAGTCGCTTCAAGGTCAGGGCCGTCGAAGAGCGTGGTTGAAGGGGATTTGGTTTGGGTGGAGGGCGTCGCTCCGTCGACGCCGGTTGCGCG
Organism: Planctomycetota bacterium; assembly: GCA_017303565.1. GTDB lineage: Bacteria > Planctomycetota > Phycisphaerae > Phycisphaerales > UBA1924 > JAFLCM01. The sequence goes on along the minus strand of JAFLCM010000310.1, from coordinate 2,635 downwards.
TCGCGGTCACCAGAACGGTCGGGCGCGGTGGTTCATCGACCGTTCCCCGGCGCCGACGGAGCGGCGCCCTCCACCCCGACGGAACCAGGCCTCGACCGGCGCGCGCAAGTCAGCGGGCGCCTATGGATTGCGGGTCTCGCTCGCGGCGAGGCGGAGTTTCTCGTAGTCGGCCTTGAGCCGGGTGTGCAGCGACCAGAAGGCCGGGGCGGGTGTGCCGTCGAGCACGGAGAGGAGGATGGCGAAATGCGTGTGCCAGCCGGAGCCGAATTCAGCCATGTACGGCACGTCGCCCTCGCGAGCGCGGTGGGTGAGCACGAGGAGCACGTTCTTGCCCTGGGGCGTGAGTTCGAACGTCGCCTCGGACTCGCCTTCGCTCCCGAAGGTGAAGGCGAGGACGCGGGGTGGCTCGCAGCGTGTGACGATTCCATCCATGGCGGTACCGGGATCGTGATGCTGCTCGTAGGCCTTGGGCGGTGTTTCGTTGGGCGCGAGATCCTTGTGCCGGAACAAGAGACGCACCTTGCCGCCGACGCGTAGCTCCATGGGACCACCCGCGAACCAGCGGGCGCGTTTTTCCGGGTCCGTCAGGTACTCCCACACCCGCTCGATGGGTCCGGGAAGGATGCGTACCAGTCTCACTTCGGCCGGACTGGTGAATTTGCCGTGTTGCTCGTTGGGATTCATGGGGAGGGCTTCTTTCTGGCTTTTCGCGCCTTGGCTTCGTCCTCCGCGCGCAAGGCCTGTTCGAGGGCGTCAAGCCGTTGTGACCAGGTGTCACGCGTCCTCTGCAACCAGGCCTCAAGGTCGTCGAGACCCTTGGGATTGAACGATTGAATACGCGACTGACCCTGTGGCCGGGTGATGATGAGTCCGGCCTCGCGGAGAATGTTGAGATGCTGGGAGATCGCCGGTGCGCTGAGGTTGAATTCCTGGACGAGCTCCCCCGCCGTGCGTTCGCGCTGGGCCAGCAGTTCCACCATGCGCCGCCGCGTCGGGTCGGCGAGGGCGAGAAGGCTTTGCATGCCGGCTATAATTAAGCGCTGGCTTAATTAAGCAAGAACTAAATTAAAAATGACTCCGGCCCGCACCCGTAGGAGCGCGGCCGCGCCCTACGACGTCGAGACCTTGCGCACACAGACGGGGCAGATGCCGTGGGAGAGAGGCACGTCGCCGGTCACATTGAGCAGTTCCTCGAGGGTTTTCCAGGCGCCGTTGCTGGTATGGATGCGGCGGCACCACGAGCAGATGCGGAACAGCATGCGCAGGTCGGTGGAGATCTGGGTGCTGGCACGAAGAGCGGTGATGAGCTGGCTGCGCTCGTCCTCCCCGGCCCGGCGATCGGCCAGTACACGGAGCAAGACGATGCCACCCACGGTCTGGCCGCCCGCGTTGACCACCGGACTGGCGGACTCTTCGATGATGCTGTCGATGCCTTGGGCTGAGCGCAGACGCAGGGGAGCCGCGCTCGACACCGCCTGTTCGAGCCGCAGGGATTCCGTCACGCTGCTTTGCACAGGTTCGCCGCCTTCCAGGTGAGTCAGCCCGAGGACGTCATCGATGGGCAGACCGGCGACCTCCGCCGACGGGCGACCGATCATTTCCTCGGCGGCCTCGTTGAGGAAGGTGATCCGGCCGAGGGAGTCGGTCGTCACGATGCCCTCGCCGATCGAGCGGAGGGTGTCATAGAGCCGTTTGCGGGCGCGCTCGAGGTTGCTTGCTTCGCGATGTTGTCCGAGGGCCAGCTCGATGTTGCGATGCAGGTCCGCCTCGGAAAAAGGCTTGAGCACATAGCCGCGCGGCACGGTGGACTTGGCCCGCTGGAACGTGGCGGGATCCCCGTGGGCGGTCAGAAATACGACCGGGAGACTCAGGTTCCGGGAGATCTGCTCGGCGGCCTCGACGCCATCCATGGCGCCCTTGAGCATGATGTCCATCAGCACCAGATCGGGCCCGGCCAGCCGGGCCTGACGGAGCGCCTCCTCACCGGAGTTGGCCGCGCCGACCACATCGTAGCCCAGGCTGCGCAGCCGGTACGCGATGTCCTCGGCGACGATCGCGTCGTGGGCGGCGTTCCAGCTGTCGGCGTAGGTCGCGATCCAGGTGTCGGCGTCACAGGGGCGGCCTGGGCCGCAGCCCACGTCGAACCAGTCGTTCGCGTTCACCTCGTTGTGGATCACGAAGTCCGCGACGCGGCCGTGCCCGTGGCGGCCGTCGTAGCGCTCGGCGAGCATGCCCGCGAAGCGCGCGTAGTCGCTCGCGCGATCGGGGCTGCAGAAGATCTCGAATCCGGGCGCGGCCGGTGAGCAGTTCACGTTGGCTGCGTGCGCCCACGCCGGCACGCCGTACACGATGGCCGTGACCGCGAGCCCGCGCCGCGACCACTCCGCGATCGCGTCGTCGGTGGCGACGTCCACCGTGAAGCAGTGCCCATCGTGCTCGGTCTGCGCCGCGCTGCAGGGCGGTGGCGAGACGCTCGGCTCCCAGCTCGCCCAGACGAGGTTCATCGCCACGCCGCCCGCGTTGTTGCCTGCGATGTCGTCGTAGCCCCAGAAGTCCGGCTGGATCTCCTTGAGGCGCATCGGATCGCGCTCGGGGTAGGGCAGGGCCGCGGGCTCGGCCCACGCGTCCTCGGCCC
>JAFLCM010000031.1 GCA_017303565.1 Planctomycetota bacterium | reverse complement strand
TTCTGACGTGTCCCAGAACACCCCACCACGCGGCGCGCACCGGCCCGGACCCGATCTCTATTCGATAGTGAAGCGGAGCATGCCGCCGCCCGTCACGCCCGGCTTTGGAGACCCAGCCCCATGACCAGCCTCGCCCGTCACGCCCTCGCCGCCCTGCTGACCGCCACCGTGCTCGCGGGCGGCGCCCAGGCCCGCCCCGCGCCCACGCCCGACGACGTCTACGACCGCTACGAGACCGCGTTCGAGAACCAGATCGACGCCGCCGACGCCAAGATCGAGCGCCAGTCCGACCGCGCTGAGGCGCAGATCGACCGGCTGATCGACCGCGGCGCGTCCGACGCCTCCATCGAGCGCGCCGTGTCGAACGCCGCCGCCGGCCTGGTCCGCACCATCCGCTCCGCCGGTTCGGCGCTGATCCGCACCACCCTCGCCACCCGCCGCACCATGCTCCGCATCCAGACCGCCGCCGAGCGCCGCGAAGACGAGGCGACGGTCAGCCTCTGCGACGAGTACATCGCCAATCTCGACGACACCGTCGATAACCTCGAGACCCTTGTCGCCGACGCCGAGGAGTTCCTCAGCCTGTTCCGCTCCGACGTGCTCGACGCAGAAGACCCCGCCGAGGCCTACGAGGACGCGACCGACGAACTGACCGCGAACCTCGAGGGCTTCGTCGATTCGCTCTACGAGAGCGACAACGGCCCCCTCGACAACAGCGACGACGACTCGGACGATGACGCGGGCGACGACGACTCCGACGCCTGAGCCGCTCACGCCCCGAACGCGAACGAAAATCGCCCGCGCCGGTGACCCGGCGCGGGCGTTTGTGTTTCCGAATCAGGCGGCCGCTCCCGCGGCACGCGTCAGAACTTCGCGGCTTACTTCTCGCCCTGCTTGGCGATCTGCCACTCTTCCAGTTCGATCGGCGCCTGGCGTCCGAAAATCGTCACCAGCACGCGGACCAGGCCCTTCTCGGGCAGCAGCTCGTCCACCGTGCCCTCGTAGTTCTCGAACGGGCCCTGCTTGATGACCACGGGCTCGCCCTTCTCGAACACCAGCTTGACGTTGGGGAGTTCCTCGGGCTTGCGGCTGTCGAGCAGCATCTTCTCGACCTCGTGCGGCGCGAGCTTGGTCGGGCGCCCCGTGGTGCCCACGAAGTCGCCCACGCCCGTGGTCTCCTTGATGAGGAAGAACACGTCCTGCGGGATCCGCCCGTCCGGCTCCAGCCGCATCTCGACGAACACGTACCCGGGGTACAGCTTCGTCTCGGTGATCTTCTGCTTGCCCGCCTTGATGGTCTTGGTCTTCTCGGTCGGCACCAGGATCCGACCCACCAGGTGGGTCAGCCCCTCGATCTCGATCTTGCGCAGCAGCGTGTCGCGAACGTAGTTCTCCTTGTTCGAAGCGACCCGCAGCACGAACCAGTCCATTCCCTCCTGCGCCAGGGGCGCTCCGGGGGCCAGCACGTCGGAACGCTCGTTGGGCGTGCCGTCCAGGACCGTCGAAGATGTCGTGGCGTCGTTGCTCATGGATATACCCGCGATCCGCCTTTCAGCGGTTGAAGGAACCGGAACCATCGAAACCCGCGCGCCCCGCGCTCACACACCCCACGGGCGGCCCGGGGGAATACCGCCGCTCACATCCCCGGACCGAGCAGCTTGATCGCCCGGAAGAACGACGAGAACCCGAGGTCGACCAGCCACAGGATCGCCGCGATCGACAGGCTGACGGTGATCACCACCCACGTCGAGCCCAGCACCTCGCGGCGCGTGGACCAGTTGACCTTCTTCATCTCGCCCTCGGTGGCGATGAGGAACTCCGCCGTCGAGGGCTTGAAGTACACGAACATCAGCCCCGCCGCGATCCCGATCGCGACGATCAGCCCGGCGGCGGACCACTTGATGATCTGCGCCGTGGACGCGTCGAAGTTGAAGCGGTCAACCTGGTTCCAGGCCCACAGCGCGCCCGCCATCGTCAGCGCGAGCACCGCGATGCCGGTGATGGTCCGCGTCCAGTAGCCTTGGTCCGCCTTGTACGTGCCGAGAGCCATGGGGGTCCTTGGGGAACAGGCACTAGGCACTGGGCACTAGGCACTGGTGTCGGAAAGACTCACTCGTGCGACCGGGGTGTTCGGCACCGGCGCCCGGTGCCCAGTCCCCGATGCCTTCTTCGAGACAACACGCCGGGAGGGAATCGAACCCGCAACCTGCGGATTTGGAATCCGCTGCTCTGCCAATTGAGCTACCGGCGTAGCGGTGCCGCAGGCACCAGAGACCGGGCATCAGGCACCAAGAGGAGCGGGCATCAGGCGGGTGCCTGGTCCCCGGTGCCTTCCCGGATTACTTCCGCTTGATCTTATGCTTGGTGTGGCGACGCAGGCGCGGGCAGTACTTGTTCAGCCCCTCCTTGAGCTTCTCGGCCATGCCGCCCTTCACGTTCACGCTGGTGCGGTAGTTGAGGTCGCCGGTCTCGGAGCACTGGAGCCACACGAACTCGCGGGCGTCGGATTTCTTCTTGGCCATGGGTCGTTACTCGTTTCCCGACGCCTTTGATTTCAGAGAGCGTCGATTCAAACTGTCAGGTCGATCCGTCGGGAGGCCGCGCCGCTTGCCCGCGGCGGACGATCCCTTTCTGCGAAGCCGGCGGACCCGGGCAAACGGGCCCGCCGGGGATGAGTCTTTTCGGGTACCCCGCCGGTCCCCGGCGGGTCCTCACGCTTCTCGATGCACCCCGCCGGGGACCGGCGGGGTACCCAAGATCACGCCAGGATCTCGGTCACAACGCCCGAGCCCACGGTGCGCCCGCCCTCGCGGACGGCGAAGCGGAGGCCCACTTCCATGGCGATCGGCTTCTCGCCCAGGTCGATCTCCATCTGGACGTTGTCGCCGGGCATGCACATCTCGGCGCCGCCGAGCAGCTTGACGCTGCCGGTCACGTCGGTGGTGCGGAAGTAGAACTGGGGCTTGTAGCCGTTGAAGAACGGGGTGTGGCGACCGCCCTCTTCCTTGGTGAGGACGTAGACCTCGCCCTTGAACTTCGAGTGGGGCTTGATCGAGCCGATCTTGCAGATGACCTGCCCGCGCTCGATGTCGTCCTTTTCGATGCCGCGGAGCAGCACGCCGACGTTGTCGCCGGCCTCGCCGCTGTCGAGGGTCTTCTGGAACATCTCGACGCCCGTGACGACGGTCTTCTTGTTCTGGGTGGCCAGACCGACGATCTCGACTTCGTCACCGACCTTGACCACGCCGCGCTCGATACGACCGGTGGCGACCGTGCCGCGACCCTTGATCGAGAACACGTCCTCGACGCTCATGAGCAGGGGCTTGTCGCGCTCGCGGGCCGGGGTCGGGATGTAGGAGTCCAGCGCCTCGAGCAGCTTGTCGATGGGCTCGCAGGCCTTGTCGTCGCTGGGGTTCTCGAGCGCGAGCTTGGACTGACCGCGGATGATCGGGGTCTTGTCGCCCGGGAACTTGTACTTGTTCAGCAGGTCGCGGATCTCGATCTCGACCAGCTCGAGCAGCTCGGGATCGTCAACCAGGTCGACCTTGTTGAGGAAGACGACGATGTGGGGCACGCCGACCTGACGGGCCAGCAGCACGTGCTCGCGGGTCTGGGGCATCGGGCCGTCGGCGGCGGAGACGACCAGGATCGCGCCGTCCATCTGGGCGGCGCCGGTGATCATGTTCTTCACGAAGTCGGCGTGGCCCGGGCAGTCGACGTGGGCGTAGTGACGCTCCTTCGACTCGTACTCGGTGTGCGACGCGGCGATGGTCACCGTCTTGGAGGCGTCACGGACCGTGCCGCCCTTGGTGATTTCGGCGTAGGACTTGGCCTTGGTGCCGTTCTTCGCGGCCGAGCGGGCGGCGATCGCGGCGGTGAGCGTCGACTTGCCGTGGTCGATGTGACCGATGGTGCCAACGTTCACGTGCGGCTTGGTGCGTGTAAAGACGTCTTTCGCCATGGCGAATGAACCTCCAGCGTGCCGGGCGGGGGGAGCGGGTCCGCTCACCTGCCGCCGACGAAGAAACACCCGATGAATCCGAGGGCGTGAGGAGCCACACCGTCGGCGCCCGAGCCGGATCGCCCGAAGCGTGGAAGCCGAACCGCTCGGCTCCCGCGCCCGGACCGGATCGCCTGCGCGACCGGGCCCGAGCAGAAGATTTGACCGTTCGTCCAAACCACCAACAGCCTGCGACAGCCTGCCGGACGAACGCCCGCGCCGACCCGCGATTCCTTCAGCGACGCATGAAGCGCCGCCGAAACCGCGCAAACCAGCGACAGGTCCAAAGCCACCAGCGGGGATTGAACCCGCGACCTCACCCTTACCAAGGGTGCGCTCTACCACTGAGCTACGGTGGCGACAACGCCCACGCCGGGTTCGCCGCCGTGGGGGGAGGGAGTCTAGCGGACCCGCCCCACCCGGACAAGCCGACCGCTCCCCACCCTCAACTTCACGATCCTCCCCGCCAGTTTCAATAAGTTATCGGACGATTCAGCCACACTTTGAACCGCGTTTTCCGGATTTCGCCCTGACAAGCCGAACCCCATGGGGTAGTTTCTTTGGCGGACCCGCCCCCGACCGTGTTTGAAGCGGGGAGGAAGTGCCGCCGGATCGGGAGAAAGCCCTCCGTTGTTGATTGGCGAGCGCCCAACAGGCACCGCCGGGGAACGCCGCGAAGCGGCCGCGATCGCCGTGCGCCCGCATAGTCCCAACCCTTTGGAGCAAACCCGTGAACAAGCGTGATTTCGCCGCTGGCACGATCATTGGTTTGGCCCTGCTCGCGGCCCCGTTCGGTTCGAACCGCGCCGGCGCTCAGCCGGTCGCGGAGGTTCAGGCCGCTCCCGCGCAGCCTGCCGTCGCCGCCGCGGCGCGGATCGACGTGCCCTGCACCTGCCTCGCCGACCTGAACGCCGACAGGGTCGTCAACACGGCGGACCTCGTGCTGTTCATCTCCGCCTTCGGGACGCCCTGTCCGGCCCGCGTGCCGTCCTGCGACTGCCGCGGCGACCTCAACCTCGACTCGCTCGTCAACACGAGCGACCTGGTCCTGTTCATCGCGGCTTTCGGCACCATCTGCCCCATCGACACCGACGGCGACGGCGTCTTCGACGCCGTTGACAACTGCCCCACAACCCCGAACCCCGGCCAGGAGGACGGCGACCTGGACGGTGTGGGCGATGCGTGTGACAGCGTGTTCAACTGCCGCGGCATCATCCCGTGCCCGCCCGGGCCTCCCAACACGCAGGGGGTGTGCGAGTTCGGCCTGTGCTTGTACGGCTGCCTGCCCGGGTTCGCGGATTGCAACGGCGACCTTGCGGCCGACGGTTGCGAGGTGAACACGAACACCGACGCGCTCAACTGCGGGGCGTGCGGGCAGGCGTGCATAGTCCCCGAGGCGATCACCGCCTGCGTGGGCGGGCAGTGCGTCATCGTGGGATGCGAACCGGGCTTCGGCGACTGCAACGGCTGGGCGGGTGACGGGTGTGAAACGCCCCTCCTGTTCAACAACCCCGCGAACTGCGGCGGCTGCGGCGTGGTGTGCCCGATTCCGCCCAACGTGCTCAAGGTGAACTGCGTCGGTGGACAGTGCGCGATCGTCGGGTGCAGCGGGTCGTTCTCCGACTGCAACGGGGTGTACGCCGACGGATGCGAGACCGACATCGCTTCCAGCCTGCAGGACTGCGGTGGGTGCGGGTTGGTGTGCCCGCCGCGGCCCAACGCCGCCGCTCTCTGCGACGGCGGTGCCTGTGTCATGGGCGCGTGCAACGCCGGGTTCGCCAACTGCGACGGCATCGAGGCCAACGGATGCGAGGTCGATCTCCGCACCAGTTTCGCAAACTGCGGTTCGTGCGGCAACGATTGCACCTTCCCCAAAGCCACGTCCGCGTGCGTCAACGGCGTCTGCGTCATCGCGGGGTGCGCGGCGAACTTCGCCAACTGCAACGGGATCATCGCCGACGGCTGCGAGGTGGACCTCCGCACCAGCCCCACCAACTGCAACGCTTGCGGCAACGTGTGCACCTTCCCCAACGCCGCCGCCACCTGCGTCAACGGCGTGTGCACGCTCGGCGCCTGCAACACCGGATTCCGCAACTGCAACGGGATCGCCGCCGACGGCTGCGAGGTCAACATCAACACCAGCGTCACGCACTGCGGCGGCTGCGGCATCCCCTGCACCCCCGGCCCCAATGTCTTCTCCACCGCCTGCGTGAGCGGGTTCTGCCAGATCACCGGCTGCCAGGGCGGCTGGGTCGATCTCGACGGCGTGTTCAGCAACGGGTGCGAGTTCCGCATCCCGTGACCGCGGCGTGGTCGGCTCCCGATCGGCGCGCTGCTCAAACCACAGAGGCCTCAATAACATGAACCGGCACCGCATCCGCACGCTCCGCCTCCTCGTCGGCGGTCTGGTCGGCTCGCTCCTGATCCTCGGGTCATCGACCGCCGCGGCACAGCCCGTCGCCGCTCCCGACCGGCCTCCGTTGGTCGCGACGCCGCAGGTCGGCGCCAACCCCGAAGCAGCCCTCCGAGCCGCCCGCGCCTGCGCCTGCCCCGGTGACTTCAACGGCGACAACTTCATCAACTCCGTGGACCTCGCCGCCTTCCTCGGAGTCTTCGCCACCGCCTGCAACAACGACGCCGACAACGACGGCGTCCTCGACGCCCTCGACAACTGCCCCAACACCCCCAACCCCACCCAGGCCGACCTCGACATGGACGGCGCCGGCGACGCCTGCGACAACTGCCCCACGACCTCCAACGTCGGCCAAGCCGACGGCGACGGCGACGGCGTCGGTGATGCCTGCGAGGGCGCCTATTGCCAGACTCTGTCACAGTGCCCGCCCGCCTCGAACGCCTTCGTCGTCTGCCAGGGCGGAACCTGCGTCATCTCCGGCTGCGCCAGCGGCTGGGGCAACTGCAACGGCCTCTACGCCGACGGCTGCGAGCGCTGGCTCGGCTCAGACAACCAGGCCTGCGGCGCCTGCGGCTTCTTCTGCCCCACCGGAACCCAGTGCGTGGGCGGCTTCTGCGTTCCCTCGTGCGCCAGCGGCTTCACCAACTGCGCCGGCGTGTGCCGCGACCTCACCACCGACAAGAACAACTGCGGCGGCTGCGGCGTCGTCTGCACCCCGGGGCCCAACCAGTACGCCGGCTGCAACAACGGCGTCTGCTTCGTCGGCTGCACACCGGGCTACTCAGACTGCGACGGGAACCCCACCAACGGCTGCGAGGTCTTCATCGGCGGGAACCCCGGCAACTGCGGCGGCTGCTGCAACGTCTGCAATCTCCCCAACGCCACCTCCATCTGCGTCAGCGGCCAGTGCCAGATCGGCTCGTGCAACACCGGCTTCTTCGACTGCAACGCCGTCGCCGCCGACGGCTGCGAGGTCAACGTCCTGAACGACCCACAGAACTGCGGCGCGTGCAACGTGGTGTGCGCGAACCCGCCCAACGCCACCGCCGCCTGCGCGGGCGGCCAGTGCGTCCTCGGCTCCTGCAACACCGGCTTCGCCGACTGCAACGGCCTCTTCGCCGACGGCTGCGAGGTGAACATCCTCACCAGCCCCGGCAACTGCGGCGCCTGCGGCGACTCCTGCGGACCGATCCCCAACGGGACCGTCGCCTGCGTCAACGGCGGCTGCGCCATCGGCTCCTGCAACGTCGGCTTCGCCAACTGCAACGGCCTCTACGCCGACGGGTGCGAGGTCAACCTCAACACGAACACCAGCCACTGCGGCGCTTGCGGCGTCGTCTGCACCCCCGGCCCGCGCGTCACCGCCGTCGCCTGCGTCAACGGCAACTGCAAGATCACCGGATGCCAGGCCGGCTGGCTCGACGCCAACGGTATCTTCAGCGACGGCTGCGAGTTCTTCTTTGAGCCCTGAGCACCGCCCGCAACCCCGCGGGTCCACATCCAGTCCACGAAGAGGTCACGCCAAACTTCGGAGGCCACCCCATGAAGATCAACGCCCGCGACATCCTGATGGTTCTCGGCGGCGCCGCCCTGGCCGGGCTGCTGTTCACCCTCGCCCCCGCCGCCGCGCGCCAGCCCGCACCGTCCGCCGCTGCGCCGCGAGCCTGCATCTGCCCCGGAGATTTCAACGGCGACGGCACCATCAACACCATCGACCTCGCCGGCTTCCTCGCCGTCTTCGGCACCAACTGCCTCCCCGACTCAGACTTCGACGGCATCGTCGACCCCAGCGACAACTGCCCGTTCGTCCCGAACCCCACCCAGGCCGACGCGGACGGTGACGGCGTCGGCGACGCCTGCGACAACTGCCCGACCGTCCCCAACCCCGGGCAGCAGGACTCCAACAACGACGGCGTCGGCGACGCCTGCTGCGTCAGCGCCGCCAACTGCCCGCCCAGGCCGAACATGTCCGTCGCCTGCGCCAACGACCTCTGCCAGTACACCTGCAACACCGGCTTCGCCGACTGCGACGCCAACCCGGTCAACGGCTGCGAGACCAACATCGCCACCTCGATCGCCAACTGCGGCGGCTGCAACATCTTCTGCTCGCTGCCCAACGCCATCCCCGCCTGCGTCGCCGGCGTCTGCACCGTCCAGTCGTGCAACCCCGGCTACTCCAACTGCGACAGCAACGACGCCAACGGCTGCGAACTCCGCCACGCGCTGGCCGCAAACTCCTGCACCTCCGCCACCGACCTGGGTTCCACCTGCGGCGATACCCGCTGCGGGTTCGCCTGCAGCGGCACCGCGAACGCCGTCCTCGGCCCGGTTTTCAACGACCGGCGAACCCGCTGGTTCAAGGTCCGCGCCAACGAGTGCTCCTCGGGCTGCACCGGGAACATGCAGCAGACCATCCAGGTCTTCGTCCCCGCCGGTGTCAACTACGACGTCTTCGTCTACTCGTCCTGCGGCGGCTCGCTCCTCGGCTCCTCGACCAACGCCGCCGGCACCACCGAGTCGATCCTGATCAACGTGCCCAAAACCACCGGCGACGACTCGTTCGACTACTTCATCGAGATCCGCTGGGTCTCGGGCCAGTCCTGCAACAACTACACCCTGCAGGTCTTCGGCCGCAGCTGCTGAAAACCCACCCCTCCCCCTGGCCCTCCACGCACCGACGGAGATCAAGCCCAATGAGAACCAGAGACCTGTTCATCGGCGCGGCCCTCGGCGGCACGCTCGTCTTCGCCGTCACCAGGGGGCTTGATCACCCCGGCGCCGTCGCCCAGTCCGCGTCCGGCAACGCCGCCGCAACCCGCGGCAACTGCACCTGCCCCGGCGACTTCAACAACGACAACCTCATCAACACCGCCGACCTCGCCGCCTTCCTCGCCGTCTTCGGCTCCGCCTGCTCCCCAGACAACGACGGCGACGGCTTCACCGTCGCCCAGGGCGACTGCAATGACAACCTGCCGAGCGTCTACCCCGGCGCCCCCGAGGACTGCCAGAACGGCATCGACGACGACTGCGACGGCCTCGTCGACTTCGCCGACCCCACCTGCGCCAACGACCTCGACGGCGACGGCGTGCAGGACAACCAGGACAACTGCCCAGCCGTCGCCAACCCCAATCAGGCCGACATCGACGCCGACGGCAAGGGCGACCTCTGCGACAACTGCCCCAGCATCCCCAACCCCGGCCAGCAGGACGCGGACTCCGACGGCATCGGCGACGCCTGCGACTCGCAGTTCAACTGCGGCACCGCCGCCCAGTGCCCCCAGGGCCCGCCCAACACCACCCCCGTCTGCCAGGGCGGCTTCTGCACCTACCCCTGCTCCGTCGGTTACGCCGACTGCAACGCCAGCATGACCGACGGCTGCGAGGTCTACATGCTGAGCGATAGCAACAACTGCGGCGCCTGCGGCGCCGTCTGCCCCCCCAACCCCGCCAACGGCACCTACCAGTGCGTCAACGGCGCCTGCACCCTCGCCTGCAACCCCGGCTTCACCAACTGCTCCGGCAACTGCGTCAACGTCGCCACCAACCCGAACAACTGCGGCGCCTGCGGACTCGTCTGCAACCTGGCCAACGCCACCTCCACCTGCGTCGGCGGCCAGTGCGCCATCGCCTCCTGCAACGTCGGCTTCGCCAACTGCGACGGGATCACCGCCAACGGCTGCGAGGTCAACCTCAACACCAGCACGAACAACTGCGGCCAGTGCGGCCTGGTCTGCAACCTCCCCAACGCCACGTCGATCTGCGTCAACGGCGTCTGCGCCATCGGCTCCTGCAACGTCGGCTTCGCCAACTGCGACAACGTCACCTCCAACGGCTGCGAGGTCAACACCTCCAGCAGCACCTCCAACTGCGGCCAGTGCGGCCTGGTCTGCAACCTCCCCAACGCCACATCGGCCTGTGTCAACGGCGCCTGCGCCATCGGCTCGTGCAACATCGGCTTCGCCAACTGCGACGCCATCACCGCCAACGGCTGCGAGGTCAGCGTCAGTTCCAACCTCAACAACTGCGGCGCCTGCGGCAACGTCTGCGGACCCGTCGCCAACGGCACCCGCGCCTGCATCAACGGCACCTGCTTCGTCGCCTCCTGCAACACCGGCTTCGCCAACTGCAACGGCCTGTACAGCGACGGCTGCGAGGTGAACCTCAACACCAACACCAACAACTGCGGCGCCTGCGGCAACGCCTGCACCCCCGGCCCGCGCGTCACCGCCGTCGCCTGCGTCAACGGTTCCTGCAAGATCACCGGCTGCCAGGCCGGCTGGTTCGACGCCAACGGCATCTTCGCCGACGGCTGCGAGACCAACGCGCCGTAACCCTCCCGCGCTCCGAGCCGCACGGACGCAACCGACCGAGAAGACGAAAGCCGCGGGACCACGTCCCGCGGTTTTCCTTTCCCGCCCAGCGCTCGAACACCCCGCCTGCCCCAGAAAAGCCACCTACTGGATTCGAACCAGCGACCTGAGCTTTACGAAAGCTCCGCTCTACCAGCTGAGCTAAGGTGGCGACTCACGCCCCAAGCGCCCATCCGGACAACCCGAACAGGCCCCGAGAGCAGTGGGGGAGAAGAGTATACCGGCCCGCCCCGAACCCGTCAGAGCCGGCCCCGACAGTCCCGTCCGCGTCAGCCGCCTCGCACCGAACCAACCCCCGCGATCCCCTCCCGGTACATCCGCTCGAACTGGTCCATCACCCCCGCAGGGTCCAGCCAGCGGAACACGTGGTCGCGGCCCTTCCGCCCCATCGCCTTCAGCGCCCCCGGGTCCGCGGCCTTCTTCGCCAGGAGCCCCCGGCACGTCTCCGCCACGCTCTTGGCCTCGAAACCGCAGATCACCGACCCGCCGCCCTGCTCCAGCTCCGGCCAGATGTCGACCCCCTTGGTCGTCACCACGGGCGTCTCGCACGCCAGCGCCTCGACGAACACAAACCCGAAGTTCTCCTGGCTCGTCGGCAGCACGAACAGGTCCGCCGCCTGGTACAGCGACAACTTCTCCTCCCCCGTCACCAGCCCGACGAACGCCACCCGCTCGTCCAGACCCAGCTCCGTGCACAGCCGCTTCAGCGACACGACGTACGCCGCCTCGCCGCTGCCCGCGATGATCGCGCGGCACGCCGTCCCCGAGTCGTTCAAGATCCGCACCGCCCTGAGCAGGTTCTCGATCCCCTTCTTCACGTGGATCCGGCTCAGGAACAGCAGCACCGGATCGCTCTCGTTCAGGTGCGGGAACCTCGCCCGCGCCTTTTCCGGCCCCGGAAGCGCCTTGAACGGCTCCAGGTCCAGCAGGTTCGGGATTACCGTCCCCTTGCCCCGCGGAAAGTACTTCTTCGCCTGCTCG
>JAFLCM010000309.1 GCA_017303565.1 Planctomycetota bacterium | reverse complement strand
GGGGGGAGGGAGGCGACGAGGAAGGGGTTGAAGGTGATGCGGCGGTTGATTCGTTCGTTGAGGAGGCCGGAGGCGTCGGCGCGGTTGAGGAAGAGGTCGAGGTCGCCTCGCTGCGTGGAGGCGAAGATGTCGGTGTGCCCGTCGGCGTTGAAATCGCCGGCGGCGACGGAGGTGTAGCCGCCGTCGACGGCGAACGAGTTGGCGAAGCGCTGGGGGACGGTGAAGACGGCGTCGCCGGTGTTGAAGAGGATCAGCGCGTCGGCGTCCACGCGGTTGAGGGTGACGAGGTCGGGTAGGGCGTCGGCGTTGACGTCGGCGAGGCGGACGGCGCGGGGAGAGGTTCCGACGGGGATGTCCTGGCGTGGGGCCCACTGCAGAGGGCCTGTGGAGCGCCAGTAATAGACGGTGTCGATGTTGGCGTTGACGGCGAAGACCTCGGCGGTGCCGTCGGCGTTGAGGTCTTTGGCGACGACGGCGCGGGTGCCGCTGTCGGCGTCGAGCGTGACCACGGGGGCGAAGGTGGCGTTCCCGTTGCTGGTGCGGATGTGGATGTCGTTGAAGTTCGAGGCGACGATGTCGTCGCGTCCGTCGGCGTTGACGTCGGCGAGGGTGACCTCAAAGGGGCTGCCCGGGAGGGCGTTGAACGAGAGGGAGAAGGGGTCGCCCGGCGCGAGGGGCTGGCCGGTGGCGGCGTTCAGGGGCGTGAGGGTGTTGGGGGCGGTGCGGCGGAGGATGCTGACGGAGGAGCCGGTGGCGACGGCGACCTCGTCGATGCCGTCACCGTCGATGTCTCCGACGGCGTTGGCGCTGAGGATGGTGTTTGGGATGGTGATGGTGTTGGGGGGAGCGAAGACGCCGGCGCCGTTGTTGGGGAACACCTGCACGAGGGCGGTGGGTGGCGAGGTGAAGTTGTTGGAGACGGCGACGATCTCCGGGCAGGTGTCGCCGCTGAGGTCGGTGAGTTTGACGCAGTTCTCGCCGAAGGGGGAGCCGGAGACGGTGCCCGCGGGCGCGGGCGGGCCGAACGCGCCGCAAGAGGTCTGGCTCAGGGTTGAAAGGAACTCGAAGTCGCAGAGGATGAGGTCGGTGTCTCCGTCGCAGTCGATGTCGGCGGCTTCGGCGTCGGAGGGAGCGAAGGCGGTCGGGGCGGCGATGTCGACCTGGAGGCGCGGGTTGCTGTCGAGTGGGAGACGGGCGACGCCCTGCTGGCCCGCGAAGACGAGGGCGATGGCGAGCAGGGGGTTGCAGGCGACTTCGTCGAAGGTGGTGGGTTGGAACGTCCCGCCGGGGCGTCCGTCCTTGTCGATGTCGGCGATGGGGCTGTAGACGAAGTTGGTGATGGGTGTGCCGGCGTGGGCGGGGAGGGCGGCGGCGAGCGCGATGAGGGCGCTGGTGGCGACGATGCGGGATCGCGCCGCGTTGGCGGCGGAGTGGGTTGAGACGCGGGTGCGGCTGCGCATGGTGGCCCCTCGGGTGGTTGGTATGTTCAACCTACCCCGGCGGGGCGGTGGGCCCAAGGGAGACGGCGGGAAATCCGAGTGAAAACGCGCGTTCCCGCGCGGATGCACCGGGTTTGGGCGCGCCGGGGCGGCTGATGCGTGGGTTCAGCAGCCCTGGCCGAAGCGTCCAAGAAAAGCGGCGAGGTCGGGCGTGGAGATCAGCCCGTCGGCGTTGGCGTCGAAGGTGCTGTTGGGGGGCACGAACTGCCCGAACTTTCCGAGCAGGGCGCTGAGGTCGGCGGTGTTGATGATGCCGTCGGCGTTGGCGTCGCCTGCGCAGGCGACGGAGCAGGGGGCGGGGGTGCGGACGACGGCGTACTGGAATCCGGGGAAGGCGCTGGAACCCCAGAAGGGTGCGTAGCCGGCGCTGAACGCTGAGTTGAGGGCGGGGAGGTGCTGGGATGACACCTGGCCGAGGCTGTTCGAGATGAAGGCGGCGACGCGGATCTCGGAGCAGACGGGCTGGGTGAGGCCGAGGGCGCTGTAGGGGATGAACATCTCGAAGCCGGAGGTGGCGGTGTCGGCGTTCGCGCCGGAAGCGCCGGTGACGCCGGCGGTGTTGGTGTTGTTGAAGGCGACCTGGATGGCGTCGGGGTTGATGCCGCCGGTGAGGAAGCCCTGCCCCGAGTTGACGGTGCCGGAGCCGAGGTAGGTCTTCAGAGAGGCGAAGGGGAGGAGTTCGAGTTGATCGACGTAGAAGGTGGAGGAGGGGGCGTTGAGGAAGAAGAGCCACGAGGGCGCGAAACCGGGGTCGAAGGTCGCGCCGGTGAGGTCGGCGAGGCCCGCGGGGGGCGGCGATTGGTCGAAGGTGTAGAGGGTGTCCTGGCCTCCGCCGGTGGTGTCGATGAGCAGGGCGAGGTTGCCGGAGCCGGGGGCGAGGTTCCCGGTGAGGCCGACGAAGATGCCGGTGTCCGCGTGCGTGACGATGAGGCGGTCGAGTTCGACGCCGTCGCCGAAGGAGGCCGGGGAGTCCTGGAGGATGTCGAGGCTGGAGGGTGAGAGGTCGGAGGGGATGTTGACGCCGTCGACGAGGCTGACGGGCGGCGCGGGCGGTGTGAGGTCGGCGGAGAGGACGCGGTGGCCGAAGGCGGGGATGGTGACGGAGTAGGCGGCGGCGTTGGCGCTGGTGATGGTGGTGAGGGGGGCGCCGGAGACGATGTCGGTGACGGGCGCTGTGCCGCCGGCGGGGCGGCCGAAGGCCGAGAGGTTCAGGCTGGTGGTGACGCTGGAGGAGTGGGTGTTGACGAGGCAGATGAGTGTCTGGTTGGGGGCGACGCCGCCTGAGCTTGGCGCGTAGCGCCGGAGGAAGGCCCAGACGCGGGTGCTGGAACTGGGGACGGTGGCGTAGTCGCCGCGGCGGAGGGCGACGTTGTTCTTTCGGAGGGCGATGAGCGAGCGGTAGGTTTCGAGGACGCTGGTGGAGACGCCGGTCTGCTCCTGGACGCTGCGTCCGTCGTTGTCGCGGGCGTAGCGGTTGTTGAAGGCCTGGGAGTTGAGGGCCCAGTAGTTGGACATGGGTGCGCCGGCGACGGCGTTCCACTTCATGGGTTCGCGCATGGGGATGTCGTTGGCGTCGGAGCCGTAGTTGCCCTTGAGGCCCTTCATGCCGATCTCGTCGCCGTAGTAGATGACGGGGGCGAAGGGCTGGAGCATGAGGAAGGCGGCGGCGGCCCTGTTCTTGTTGATGTTGGTGTCGCCGCCGATGACGCTGGAGAGTCGGTCGACATCGTGGGTGTTGATGACGCCGAGGTAGGTGCCGCGGGTGAGGGTTCGGGCGGCGGAGGCGAGGCCTTCCATCTCGGAGATGACCGAGGCGTTGTTGGCGTTGGCGAGGCTGGAGCGTGCGGCGAACTGGAAGGGGATGGTGAACATGGCGTCGAACTGGGAGAGGAACTCGGTGCCGCGGGTTCCCCAGTCGGCCTGCTCGCCGAAGTTGAAGACGTCGGGCTTGAGTTGCTTCAGCGACGCGAAGAAGGGCGTCCAGAAGTCGTCGAGGTTGTAGCCCCAGCCGTCGGGCCCGCTGCCGTACTGGACCCAGCAGTGGTCGAAGCGGTAGCCGGCGATGCCGTCGTCGGCGATTCCGTCGTTGTTGGGGTCGAGCCACTTGCGACCCCACTGGGTGACGAGGTTTCTGACGGCGGCGGTGCGGAGGTCCCAGTGGATGTGGCCGACGGTGGCGCCGTTCCAGGAGTTGTAAACGGAGCCGAGGTACTGGGTGTTGGCGGCGTTGGTGAAGGCGAGCCAGGTGTCGTAGGGGCTGGCGGGGTTGTTGAAGGCGCTGGAGTAGTAGGGCGACCAGGCGGAGTTCTGGCTGACGCCGTAGACGACGAAGTCGAGGTAGACCTTGATGCCGCGGGCGCGGGCGGCCGCGACGTCGACGACATTGTAACCGGTGGCCAGCACGCCGATGTACTGTACGTCCGGCAGGGCGGCGAGGGTGGCCGCCGTCAGCGGCGTCTTGTTGGTCAGCAAGAGCCGGGCGCCCGCGCTGCGGGCGAGGATGTCAGCCGCCGACGTGCGATTGTGGATACGACAATCGGCGAGCGCCTGCAGGGGTTCCCAGGAGAGGTCTCCGGGATTGAGGGTATGGCCGTCGAGGACGACGAGGAGGGGGCGGGTGGAC
>JAFLCM010000308.1 GCA_017303565.1 Planctomycetota bacterium | reverse complement strand
CATCATCCCCCAGGTCCGCGTCCCCATCGTCGCCGACGTCCACTTCCACTTCCAGCGCGCCCTCGAGGCCGTCGACGCCGGCGTCCACAAGATCCGCCTCAACCCCGGCAACATCACCGACCGCGCCCAGGTCATCGACGTCATCCAGGCCTGCAAGTCCCGCGGCATCCCCATCCGCGTCGGCGTCAACGAAGGCTCCATCATCGAACGCAAGGACAAGCAGAAGCGCAAGGAGGAACTCGGCAAGTTCTTCGCCGGCCACAAGCAGGGCCACCTCCTCGCCCTCATGCTCGCCAAGCTCGAAGAGTACATGGACATCTTCTACGAGCAGGACTTCTACGACGTCGCCATCTCCGCCAAGAGCATGGACGCCGCCTTCGTCTTCGACGTCTACTCCGAGGTCTCCGCACGCTTCGACGAGCCGCTCCACCTCGGCGTCACCCACGCCGGACCCAAGGAAACCGGCTGCATCCGCTCCGTCGCCGCCCTCAGCGCCCTGCTCTGCACCGGCGTCGGCGACACCATCCGCATCTCCTACGCCAACGACCCCGTCTACGAGGTCGAGGACGCCCTCGAACTCCTCTGGAGCCTCGGACTCCGCGAACGCAAGGGCGTCGACCTCATCGCCTGCCCCACCTGCGGACGCATCCAGGTCGACCTCTTCACCCTCGTCCAGGACGTCCGCAAGAAACTCGCCGCAGAGATCACCGTCCCCATGAAGGTCGCCGTCATGGGCTGCATCGTCAACGGCCCCGGCGAGGCCGAGGGCGCCGACGTCGCCGTCTTCGCCGGCGACAAACGCGGCATCATCTACGTCCAGGGCGAACGCGTCGCCAACGTCCCCGAGCCCGAGATCCTCGACCGCCTCTTCAAGGAGTGCCACGAGTTCCAGGCCCGCGTCCAACGCGGCGAGGCCAAACTCGGCGAGAAAAAGGTCGAGATCGTCCCCCCAGACCCCATCGGCGAACTCGGCAGCGGCTTCGAAAAGATCGCCGCCGGCGGCGTCGAACGCATGACCGCCAAGCCCGCCCCGCTGACCGTCGGCGCCACCGGCTGATCCCCCAAATAGTGAATTTCAAGCCTTCTGTCACTTGGGGCTTGCACTCGCGCGTATATCATAGATGGTATACTTGGAGAGAGCCGCCTCGTTGGCGGTCCCAGCCCGCGCGTGCCCAGAGCCGGCGTGTTGACCCCCGGCAACAGGCCATGTCGCGAGGCTGAGTCCTTCGCTGCGGAGCAGCGAAGCAGTGTCATTCGTGCAACACGGAGGTTGCCGAGAGGAGTCTAGGAAAAATGTATGTCTTAACAAATGAACGTGATTCAGCGATCCGGAGGACACCCACATGGCCCCGCCCGTGCTGTTCGGCGAGAACCCCAACTGCGACGAAGACGCCTTCTTCGCCTTCCTCGTGCGTCTCCACCCGCAAGGCACGCCCGACGTAGATCGCCTGTTCCGCTGGCTGAAGACGGTGGAGCAATCGACCGCCGACGCGTCGTCACGACCGGCCTCGCTGCGAAAGAAGCAGTTCGGTTGCTTCGTCATCCACTACCTCGTCGGCGAACACCCGGCCTATCCAGCGAAAGGGACCGGCGTCTGGATCGTCGGCTGGGAGCGGTCACGCTAGTCGTGTCCGATAGTCAACGGGGGCCGGTCCGTAATGCGGCTTTGCACCGTCCCGGACCGGCGTGTATCGCTTCAACGCACCCGTCGAGCCGATGATACGAATGGTCCTTTGGCGTTCGGCTGACGGTTGTATTCCGGGACGGCGCCGCGGCGGACACGCCGCCAGCGCCCCGTTGGAGACTCTGATGAACGCATCTCTGGATTCTGAAACCGAGTGCTTCGGCGCGGACGACCGCGGCGCATCGTCTGGGCGTGGAGGATCCACCCACGGCGACTTCGGCTCGCTCGCGGTCGTCTACGAGTCGGGCCGACCAAAGCACGTGCTCGTCCCGGTCGAGCAGTACGAGAGACTCGAAGCCGAGGCACGGAACGCCCGGATGCTCGCGAAGTTCCGCGACCCCGCCACCAAGTGGTCACCGATCGAAGACCTCGGTTTGAAACTCGCCGGCAACCGCATCGCCGTCGCCCGCAAGGCAAAGTCCCTCACACAGAAGCAACTCGCGGCCAAACTGAAACTCCCCCAGTCGATGATCTCTCGGATCGAGCGAAACCCTGACCGTTCAACGCTCAAGACCTTGAAGAAGATCGCCGCGGCGCTCGGCGTGGACATCAAGGCCCTCGTCTAGCCCGTGCCCCCGCTCCCCGACGAAACCCAGGTCGCGATCGCCCGCGCCGCCGCCGCCGTCATCGCGCTCCCCATCAACGCGCTCTTCACCCCCTGCCGCGCGGGTCACCCGCTCAACCCCTCGTTCCCGCTGACCATCGACGCCGCCCGCGCCGAACTCCGCCGCATGGCGCTCGCGCCGCGGCCCCTCGAGCGCCCCGTCGTCGTCTGCGCCGGCATCTTCGATCCCGGCACCGGCGCCCGCGTCCTCGCCGCCCGACTCCGCCGCCTCACCACCACCCCCGAGCGCGTCCTCGCGCTGGGCTTCTGGTCGTGCCGAACTTTCGACGACTGCCGCGCCGCCGTCGCCCGCCTCGTCAACGCGCGCTTCCCCGCGCCCTCCCACGACGAGACAACACCACTCGACGCGATCGGCGTCTCCATGGGCGGCCTCGTCGCCCGCGCCGCCGCCACGCCACCCGACAACCGCGCGCCGTCCGCCATCCCCCGCCTCAACATCCGCCGCCTCTTCACCCTCGGCACCCCGCACCACGGCGCCGCATGGTGGGACCGCGCCCCGTGGGACGAACGCGCCGCCCACATGAAGCCCGGCTCTCCCTTCATCAGATCGCTCAACGTTCGCTGGCTCGCCGATCACCACCACGCACACCCCCGCGCCTACCCCATCCACGCCTACGCACGCCTGGGCGATCAGATCGTCGGCGAGTCCAACGCCGCCGCCCCCGACGGCCGCCTGTGGTGGCTCCCCAACCCCGCCGACGAACTCGCCCACGTCCAAGCCTTCGACGACCCCCGCATGCTCGCCGACATCGCCCGTCGCCTCCGCGCCGAGCCGCCGCTGTCCTACCCGCCATGCGCCCCGCTCCCGGCGCCGAACGCCCGATAAGAACCCGACCGCAACCCCCTTCCCGCCCGCGCTGCGCTCAACTTTCTTCGTCCGCCCCGATTTTTCCGTAAGCCGCCGCAAGCCCGGGGTACATTCAAGGTCTGGGACCAGTCAGGCACCAACCGCTGGAAGAGAGAGCAGCATGACCAAGCCGTTTGTCGGAGTTGTGTCCGCGATCACCCTGTCCGCCGTCGGGGCGCTGTTGCCCGCCGCGGACGCCGCGTCGCTCACCCTCGGCTCCGCCAAGGACAGCACGCTCTACGACGAGAGCACCGGCGCGCTCGCCAACGGCGGCGGCGCGGGCATGTTTGTCGGCAACACCGGCGAAACCCGCACCACCCGCGGCATCCTCGCCTTCGACGTCTCCTCGATCCCCGCCGGGTCCGTCATCACAGGCGCCACCCTGCGCCTCACCATGAACCAGGGCCCCAGCAGCGCCGCCAGCGTCACCCTCCACCGCGTCCTCGCCAACTGGAGCGAGGGCAGCGTCGTCGCCTCGGGCGGCGGCGGCGGCGGCGGACCCTCCACCGCCGGCAGCGTCACCTGGCTCCACACCTCCTTCAGCGATCAGTTCTGGTCCACCCCCGGCGGCGACTTCAACGCCGTCGCCAGCGCCACCACCTCCGTCGCGGGCGCCGGAACCTACACCTTCACCTCCGCCCAACTCATCGCCGACGTGCAGGCCTGGCTTGATTCGGGCCAGTCGTTCGGCTGGATCGTCCGCGGCATCGAATCGGGTCAGGGCACCGCCAAGCGCTTCGCCACCCGCGAGAGCACCACCGCCGCCATGAAGATTGCGTCGGTCTTCGGGTCAAAGCCATCAAATGCCGGTGAATCCTGGTCAAGCTGATCGCCGAGCACGACCACCAGCGTGCGGACCTTCCCATTCGGCACGGACGTGTTCAGCAGGTCTGAGGGCTTCCGCCTGCTCATGCCCCGCCTCCGAACGGCGCGTGTCCCCACGCGAGGAGCAGGCTCGCGAGCACCGCCCGA
>JAFLCM010000307.1 GCA_017303565.1 Planctomycetota bacterium | reverse complement strand
ACCCATACCACCCATCCCACCCATCCCACCCATCCCGCCCATGCCGCCGCCGCCAGCGTGGGCGTGCTTGTGGTCATCCTTGGGCTCGGGCTTGCTGGTGATGATGCAGTCGGCGGTGAGGAGGACGGTGGCGACGCTGGCGGCGTTCTGCAGGGCGCAGCGGTCGACCTTGGCCGGAGTCAGGACGCCCTGCTTGAGCAGGTCGCCGTACTCGAGGGTGAGGGCGTTGAAGCCGAAGGCCGCGCCGATCTTGCTGTCGCCCTCGGCGACCTTGGCGACGACGACGGTGCCCTTGACGCCGGCGTTGTCGGCGATGGTCTGCACCGGGACGCTCAGGGCCTTGCGGACCATCTCGAGGCCCGCGGCGAAGTCGTAGGTCGCGTGACCCACCTCGTCGGCGGAGACCTCCTGGGCCTTGCCGAAGATCGCCTTCCATTCCTTGGTGCTCTCGATGGCCTTGCGGGCGCGGACGAACGAGACGCCGCCGCCGGGGACGATGCCCTCGGCGACCGCGGCGCGGGTGGCGTGGAGGGCGTCCTCGACGCGGGCCTTCTTCTCCTTGAGTTCGGCCTCGGAGGCGGCGCCGACCTTGATCTGCGCGACGCCGCCGGAGAGCTTGGCGAGGCGCTCCTGGAGCTTCTCGCGGTCGTAGTCGGAGGTGGTGACCTCGACCTCGCGGCGGATCTGCTCGATGCGGGCCTTGATGTCCTTGGTGCCGCCGGCGCCCTCGAGGATGACGGTGTTGTCGGCGTCGACCTCGATCTTCTTGGCCATGCCCAGGTCGGACATCTGGACCTTGTCGAGTTCGATGCCCAGGTCCTTCATGATGGGCTTGGCGCCGGTGAGGACGGCGATGTCCTCGAGCATGGCCTTGCGGCGGTCGCCATAGCCGGGGGCCTTGACGGCGCAGACCTGGAGGGTGCCGCGGAGCTTGTTGATGACGAGGGTGCTGAGGGCCTCGCCGGTGACGTCCTCGGCGATGATGAGCAGGGGCTTCTTGGCCTTCATCACGCTCTCGAGCAGCGGGATGAGCTTGGAGACGGAGTCGATCTTGTCCTCGTGGACGAGGACGAGGCACTTGTCGAGTTCGGCCTTCATCTCGTCGGCGTTGGTGACGAAGTTGGGGCTGAGGAAGCCGCGGTCGAACTGCATGCCCTCGACGACCTCGACGACGGTCTCCTGGGTCTTGCCCTCTTCGACGGTGATGACGCCGTCCTTGCCCACCTTGTCGAAGGCGTCGGCCATGATCTTGCCGATCTCGGCGTCGTTGTTGGCGGAGATGGAGGCGACGGCCTGGATGTCGGCCTTGCCGTTCACGGGGCGCGACATCTTGGCGATGTCGGCGGTGACAAGTTCGACGCCCTTCTTCATGCCGCGGACGAGCGCGTTGGCGTCGATGCCGGCGGAGACGTACTTCAGGCCCTCGGTGAAGAGGGCCTCGGCCAGGACGGTGGCGGTGGTGGTGCCGTCGCCGGCCTCGTCGCTGGTCTTGCTGGCGGCCTGCTTGACGAGCAAGGCGCCCATGTTCTCGGTTTTCTCGCGGAGTTCGATCTCCTCGGCGACGGTGACGCCGTCCTTCGTCACGGTGGGCCCGCCCCAGGACTTGTCGATGACGCCCATGCGCCCGCGGGGGCCGAGGGTGCTCTTGACGGCCTTGGCGAGCTTGGTGACGCCGGCGTGCAGCGCGGAACGGGCGTCGATGTCGAAGGTCAGTTCTTTCGCGGGCATGGTGGATCGATCTCCGTTGGGGATTCGATTGGGTTTGTCGCTTCGAGGGACGCCCACGGCACCGACGGGCGGGACCGTGACGTGCCGAGAGTGGTGCAAGCCCGATGCCAGCGGCCGCGGCAGGCGGTGGGCCGCATCGGGGGCGTTCAGGGGGCGGAATCGCGGTGGTGCGGGCGTTCCGGCTGACAGAGTTCCGGCTTGGCCGACCCCGGTCTGTCAGTTTGGCAGGCCGGGCGGGGGGTCGCCGAAGACCTGGCGTCTGCCCGGGGCGGGCTGACGAATGGCCAGCCCGATGCGCCAGCCGTCGACGATCGCGGTGGCCAGACCGACGGTGACGAACAGGGCCCCGAGGGCGACGATGAGGGTGCCGACGGCCATGGCGTGGGGCTGCTCCCCGGTGGCGGACCACCAGCGGCCGGCGTCGCCGATGAGCACGAGGGCGGAGGCGACGATCATGGCGAGCATGGTCTGGCGGTCGACGCGCCCGGTTCGCAGCGCCAGGCTGCGCCGGACCAGGTCGCGGGCGACGGGGCGGAGCCCGACCACGATGAGCCCGAGGCACAGCCACAGCACCATGTGCAGTTCCACGCGGTCGCGCGAGATCACGGAGGAGAAGTACGGCATGGAGCGCTGGGCGTCGATGCGCCCGATCTCGTGCACGGCCCAGACGAGCGGCAGGAAGCACAGGGCCGCCACGCTGGCGGCGAGGGACTTCCACCACGCGATCGACGACGACGGGCGGATGAGCCCGAGGGTCGAGAGCCCGGCGATGACCGCGAGGTAGAGGTCCCACGGGGCGGCGGATCGGAGCGCCGAGTGCGACACGCCGGTCAGGATCGCGGAGATGTCGGCGATCCGCACCGCCCAGCCCGAGAGGGCCAGCAGGAAGGCGCTGGCGGGCAGGGTGACGAGGCACGCGGCGGTGAGGCGCGGCGTGAGCATGGGGCGGAACTCGTCCGCCTCGGGGTCCACCTTGTAGAGGATGGTGGCGCGGATGGCGGTGCCGCACTCGGGGCACACCGAGCGGATCGACATGCCCTTGAGTTCGTAACCGCAGCCGATGCAGGGGAGCGAGCCGGAGAGCGCGGCCGAGAGCGGCAGGCCCTTCATCACGCTGTCGTGGGGCGTGCGGGCCAGGCGCAGGGACGGATCACGCGATTGCGGGTCGCCGGGAGGACCGGGTGGAGGGGGTTGGTCGCCGGCGGGCGATGGCACGGCCCGAGTGTAACCCCTTGCCAGTTCCGGGAGTTGCGGGGCCGGCTCCCGCGCCGATCAGAGCGTGCCGGCTTCGCCGGAGCCGGTGGCGTCGACGGTGGCCTCGACCTCGGTCGGGCGTGGGCGGTGGCCCGAGGCGAGGATGCCGCGGAGCAGACCGGGCTTGCGGTCGTAGCCCTCGTCGCCGGGCTTGAGGCCGTCGACCTCGGGCGTGCGCCAGGTGAGCATGACGACGGCGGCGGCGAGCAGGACCAGGGCGCACACGCCCAGGCCGAGCTGTACGCCCAGCGCCGGGGCGCGCTCCCAGCCGGTGCGAAGAACCAGCCATTCCACGCCGGCGGTGATGAGCGCGCCGAGCGGGCTGGCGCCGAAGATCGCGGTGTTGGTGACGGCCATGACCCGGCCGCGGATGGAATCGTCGACGAGCAGTTGCATCGCGGCGATGGAACTGGAAAAGGACCAGATCCAGAACAGCCCGACGAGGAACATGATCGCGCCGCCGAAGAGGGGATCGGGCACGGCGCAGAACATGGCGATCGACAGCCCGCCGCAGGCCATCGAGAGGGGGATGAAGTGGTGGCGCGGGTACCAGGTAGGGAGGCGCGGGAGCATGAAGGCGCCGAGGACGGCGCCCGCGCCCATGATGGCGAGCAGGGCGCTGCCGACGGCCTCTTTCTCGCCGTAGACCTGCGTGACGAACGCGGGCATCTGGAGCAGCAGCGGGCCGGCGAGGATGCTGAACAGCGACACGCCCAGAAACACCGCGCGCGGGCCTTTGTTCGAGAAGACGAATCGGACGGCTTGGCGGGTATCGCTCCATCCGCCCTTCAGCAGGCCGCGCTCTCCCTGACCGGGCGCGGGCGGGGCGGGCGGGGTCTTCCACACCGCGACGATCACGCCGAGGAAACTCAGCGCGTTGATCGCGAACAGCAGCGTGGGGTCGGAGCCGAACATCAGCAGCCCCGCCGCGAGCGGGCCGACCACGCGGGCCATGTTGAACTGCAGGCTGTTGAGGGCGATGGCCTGCGGGAGTTCGTCGCGGGTGACGAGGCGCGGGGTGAGCACCTGCCAAGCCGGGACGTTGAAGGCCATCGTCGTCCCGTGGACCACGCTGATGACCAGCATGACGGTGGCGGTGGCGTGCCCGGTGGCGCTGGCCACGGCGAGGGCGGCGGCGGTGAGCATC
>JAFLCM010000306.1:2164-4134 GCA_017303565.1 Planctomycetota bacterium | reverse complement strand
GCAGCGCGTCGCCGAGGTCACCCGCTGGGAGATGGCCGACCGCCCGCTGGCGCAGCGCCTCGCCTCCCTCGACCGCAACACGCTGCACCGCCGCAGCGAGATGATCGATGAGCGCACCTTCAAGTCCTCGCGCCTGTTCACCGAGGTGCTCACCCCGATGCGCCTGACCGGCGACCAGGCGGTGGGGGTGTTCCGCCGGACCGACGGCGTGGAACTGATGATCAGCGTGCAGTCGGGCGATGAGCGGGCGATGATGTCCGAGGAGGGCGTCCGCCGCGCCCAGGCGATCGCGGCGTTCGTGGCCCAGTGCTGGGCCGGCACCTGGCGCGTCGAGCCCGCGTGGATGCGGGGCCTCAAGCCGCAGAGCCGGCGCGTGCTCGACGACGTGCTCGAGGGCTACGACGACCACCAGATCGCGATCCGCACCGGCCTGACCTATCACAGCGTGCGGGCCCACCTGAAGCGACTGTTCCGCGACGCCGACGTCCGCAGCCGCCTGCACCTGATGCAGTCGATGCGCACGGCCCGCACCGGCGGCGCGCTCGAGACCCCGCCCGTGGCGAACCCCGCCGCCGTCGGCACCGTCAAGCCCGTCGTCACCACGCGCCGGATCAAACTGGCCGCGGGCTGAACCGGACCATCCCATCCCATGCTCTCGCGAGGCCCGGAAACACCGGGCCTTTTTCATTCTCGGCGCGTGCGGCGGCTCCGCGCGTGAACGGGAAGCCGTAGCATCCCGTTCATGCGAGCGCACCTCGTGCAGACCGACATCGTGTGGGAGGACCGGGCCGCGAACCACGACAAGGTGCGGGCGCTGCTCGGCCGCGCCGGTGTGGCTCCCGGCGACCTCGTGCTGCTCCCGGAGATGTTCGATTCCGGCTTCTCGCTCAACGTCGAGACGACCGCGGAGGGTCGCGGCGAGACCGCGGCGTTTCTGTCGGCACTCGCCGCCGAGCACCGCTGCTTCGTTCACGCGGGGACAACGAGCCTCGGCCCCGACGGGCGCGGGCGCAACCGCGCGCTCACGTTCGGGCCCGACGGTGCCGCGATGGGCGCCTACGACAAGATGCACCCGTTCACATACGGGCGCGAGGGGGAACGCTTCTCCCGCGGCGACGCGGTGACCACCTGGGCGCTGCCGCGGGGCGACGGCACAACGGCGACGGTCTGCCCGGTGATCTGCTACGACCTGCGCTTCCCGGAACTGTTCCGGGCCGGGTTGTCGCGCGGGGCGTCGGTTTTCACGGTGGTCGCGAACTGGCCGGCGGGACGGCGCGAGCACTGGCGGGCGCTGCTCATCGCCCGGGCGATCGAGAACCAGGCCGTCGTTTTGGGCGTGAATCGCTGCGGGAAGGACCCGTTCCTGTCGTACCTCGGCGGATCGATCGCCGTGGACGCCCAGGGGCATGTGCTGGCGGAGGCGGACGCCCGCGAGCAGGTGCTGAGCGTCGAGCTGGCCTGGGAACGTCTGGACATGTGGCGGAAGGAGTTCCCGGCCTGGCGTGACCGGCACCCGGGGCTGTGAGTATCCGCGTCGGGGGCTGGTGGGGCGTTTTTGGTCAAAAACAGCGATTTTATAGGGCCTTTGGGGTTTCTCCGCGAGGAAGTGCTCATGGCGCGTGAGGAAACCCCGATTTTTTCCGCCGGAAGGGGATGAAAGGAACTTGACGCGTGGCGAACTTGGGCTATCTTCGAGGTGTTGAGAAAAGTGCCGCTGCGGCGGCCCGCGTCCGAACAGGGCGTGCGAGGTGAGGGAAGCAACCACCTCGAAATCTGAAGAGAGAGAAACCGCTTCGGCGGGAGATTCGCGATTTTCCTTCGCTGACTCCTCCGTGGCTGGATTGTGCGACTTCGGTTGCGTGATCATTGTGCCGCGGATTCCCTGTGCTCGCTTCGCCTGTGTTAACACATGGGCGAAGTGATTGAGAGATGGGCCGCAAGGCCCGAACGCGTGACGGGCAACGGGGGAG
>JAFLCM010000306.1:0-2154 GCA_017303565.1 Planctomycetota bacterium | reverse complement strand
AATCTGGCGGATTCTTCGGAGTCCGTGTGAGGCCGAAAACGAACGGTTTTCGGCTGAAAGCGAAGAGCCTTTGCTCGACGATGGTGTCGGGCTGTGGCTTTTTCTTTTGGGATCGCTTGACCGGGGCCTATTCATCCGTATGTTCATGGTGTCGACGGTGCAGCACAGGGCACCGTCGCCCGGCTGGTCGCCACTGGTGATCGAGGGGGCCGGTTCGATCAGGTGCGGCTGGGAAACCGGCGTGCCTGGCTTCGGGTGAGTCGGAGCGGTTGAGTTTTCCGAACGCCCACCAAACTGCCACACTCTGTGAGGAGTCAACGCCTCGGCCTGGGAATACCGGACCGAGGCGTTTCCCTTTTTGTCACGTCGTCACCGCGGGTCAGCGGCCGGCACCGCTCATCGGTCCTCACGATCACAGGCGGGCCAGGGGGCGGTCGTGGGGGCCGGAAGCGAGGACGCGGCCCGATGATCGTGAAGGCGGGCGCGATCGCACCCGAGGGGGCGTAACTGGCGTATCGGGGGTTCCCGACCCGCGGGCCGGCGACCTTCCGGAGCGGTTCAGGGACAATGTTTTCATCGTTGGGTACCTTGCCCCTCCCCGGGTCGGTTGCCCGACCCCGGACTCGACCACTCACCCGTCAGGAAGGCCATGGCGTCATCCAATATCTGCTGGGGCATCGACATCGGCGCGGGCGGCGTCAAGGGCGTCAAACTGGAGAAGGAAGGCTCCGGCGGCGTGCGGCTGCTCGACTTCATCGTCATCCCGCACAAGAAGGTGCTCTCGACGCCGGGGCTGGACGAGGCGGACGCGCTGAAGATCTCGCTGGGCGCGCTGATGAGCCAGTACCGCGACGCGCTGCGGGGGGCGAGCATCGTGGTGTCGGCGCCGGGGCACTCGGCGTTCGCTCGGTTCGCCAAGCTGCCGCCGGTGGAGCCGAAGCAGATTCCGAACCTCGTGAAGTTCGAGGCGGCGCAGCAGATCCCGTTCCCCATGGAAGAGGTGGAGTGGGACTACCAGGTGTTCACGAGCGCCGACACGCCCGACATCGAGGTGGGCATCTTCGCCATCACCAAGGAGCGGGTGAACCAGAAGTTGAACCTCTACGGCGACCTCGGGCTGAACCCGGATCAACTGACGCTCGGCCCGGTGGCGGCGTACAACGCGATCGCGTTCGATCAGCAGTTCACCGAGGCCACGCCGGGGACGATCATCCTTGACATCGGCACGGTGGCGTCGGACCTGATCATCGCGGAGAAGGGTCGGGTGTGGGTGCGGACGTTCCCGCTGGGCGGGCACAACTTCACCGAGGCGATCAACGAGACGTTCCAGCTCGGCAACTACACCAAGGCCGACAAGCTCAAGAGCGAGTCGGAAACGAGCAAGTTCAAGCAGCACATCTTCACCGGGATCAAGGGCGTGCTGGGCGACCTGGTGCAGGACGTGCAGCGGTCGATCTCCTACTACCAGGAGACGCACCCGGAGTCGAACCTGCAGCGGATCATCGGGGTCGGCTCGACGTTCAAACTGATCGGCCTGCGGAAACTGCTGAGCCAGCAGACGCGGCTGGACGTGGTGCGCCTCGACCGCTTCGCCCGGATCGGGATGGAGGGGCCGGCGGCGGCGGACTTCGAGGCGTCCACGGGCAACCTCGTCACCGCGTACGGCCTGGCGCTGCAGGGCCTGGGCCTGACGCCCATCAGCGCGAACCTGATGCCGGTGAACGTCATCCGCGAGGCGATGTGGAAGCGCAAGGCCCCGTGGTTCCTGACCGCGGCCGGGCTGGGCCTGCTCGCGGGCGGCGTGATGTTCCTGCGCCCCTTCATCGAGAGCACCCGCGTCGTGAAGGTGAGCGACGACCAGACCATCACGTCGGTGATCCGCCAGGGCGAGCAGTTGAAGCAGGCGTGGGAGCAGGAGAACCAGGCGAACCAGCCGAAGTTCCTCGCGGAAAACGTCCGCGGGCTGCTCGACGGGCGCGGGATGCACGGGCTGTTCCTTCAGGACGTCGGACAGATGCTCGACGCCGCGGACGCGCTGGCGGCGAAGAAACCCCAGTTCCCCTTCATCGCGGGGCGTGCGTTCGACTTTGTGTCGCTGGAGACCGACTACCTGAAGCCGGGCACGGCGCTGCCGTCGCTCTCGGGCGGACCCGC
>JAFLCM010000305.1 GCA_017303565.1 Planctomycetota bacterium | reverse complement strand
GAACGCGGTGCCGGGCGAGCCGACGGTCCGGCCGCCGTAGAACGGCCCGCCGGGGATGTCGCCGCCGGGGCCCTGGCAGGTGGCGGAGTTGTCGATGTCACCCGAGTTGCCGGCGGAGACGACGGCGGTGACGCCCGTCATGGAGACGACGGCGTCGTACGCGAGGGCGGTGGTGCTGTCGCCGCGGGAGTCACCCAGCGCGCCGTAGCTGCTGTTGATGACGGTCACGGGCTGGGGCAGGCCGATCGAAGCCGAGATGAGGGGGTCGGAGAGGGCGAAGAGCGCGTAGTACGTCGCCTCGACGCTGGGGAAGAACGAGCCCCCCGGCAGGGTGGACTGAGCGACGTTCGACGAGAAGATCTGGGCGCCGGGCGCGACGCCGCGGAAATAGGAGTTGCCCAGCACGGTGGTGGTACCGGTGCCGGCGCCGGTGGTGGCGGTGGCGTGGTCGTCGATGGAGTCGAGGGCGGGGTTGACGCCCGTCCAGCGGACGACGGTGATGGGCCGCCCGCCGAAGGCGATGTGGTTGGCGTCGGGGTTGTTGCTCTCGACGGTGGCGAAGCGGGCCCGCTCGCCGGTGTAGTTGGTGTTGTAGAAGAAGGGCGAACCGGTGTTGTCGGTGCCGAAGGTCAGGGCGCCGTGCCCGCTGGGCCCTTCCAGCGTGTCGTCGTCGGCGGAGGCGTTGACGATCTGATAGTCGGAGACAACCGGCCCAAGCGGGACGCCGGCGGCGAGGTTGCGGTTGGTGAACTCGAGCCGCAGGTTGTAGAGCTGGGACTCCGTCGAAGCGGTTCCGGTGGCGGCGACGCCGACGATGATGACCGCGCCGCGGGTGAGCGTGACCTGAGCGATCTCGTCCTGGCCGACGCCGCGGGTGTTGATGAAGTTCTGGAACGCGGCGCCGGCGGTGGGCGAACCGTTCGCGATGGGTGTGCCGGCGGCGTCGAAGATGCCGACTTGAAGGTTGTAGACGTTGGTCGCGTTGAAGGCCGTGCCGGTGCAGCCGCCGGCGTTGGGGCCGACGGTGTAGGTGCCGCCTTGAGGCGCCGCGGTGACCTTCACGTCGAAGCTGATGACGGTGGTCAGGTCGGTCGGGTTGCCGACGGTGAGCTGGAAGTAGTCGATGTCGGTGACGTCGTCCATCGACAGCCCGACCTCGTGGTTGAGGGGGTTGACGACGTTGACGTTGCCGAGGTCCCACGGGCCGCCGGGCTGAGGCACGACGATGGTGGGATCGTCGTTCGGCTCGGTGACGGGGGTGCTGTTGACGGTGCCGCCGGTGAAGCCCGCGGCGGCGCGGTTGAGCGCGTCGCCGTAGAGCCGCTGCACGGCGCGGATGTCGTCGATGCCGACAGCGTTGATGGCCAGGTTCAGGACCGGCTCCATCATCTTGGTCTTGTCGTTCGGGCACGAAAGTCCAAGGCCGATGGCCTCGCCCACGCCGCGAGCGATCGCGTTCTGGAGAAAGCGGGCGCCGGAGCCGGCGGTCCAGTTGAGGGTGGAGTTCAGGATGATGTCGCCGCCGTCCGCCGCGGGCGCGGTGGTGTAGGCGATGATGGCGGCGGGCAGGGGGCGCATGGCGATGCGGATGTCGCCGCGCTCGAAGGTCGGAGTGAGGGTCGAGAGCAGGTTGCCCGAGGGTGTGCCGCCGTTGAGGCCCAGGCTCTGCCCAATGGCGAAGTCACGCGGGTTGGCGTTGGGGTTCGCGCCGGCACCGAGCACCGCCGAAAGGCCCTGGATCGTGTTGATCTTGGAGACGAGCTTGGAGAGGGTGTTCGAGGTGGGGTCGGAGAACTGGAACTGCTGGCTGATGTTGCCGGGGTTGGCGGTGATGGTCAGCGACTGGGCCGTGGTGGCGCCGTTGACGACGATGTTCGCGCCGGTCAGGGGAGCGCCGAGCGTGATGGTGATCAGCGTGGACTGAACGGTCGGCGGGTGCAACGGGCCGGACGCGCCCCACGTGGCGCCGTCATCCCAGAAGTTCGTGGTGGCGTTGTCCGAGGAGTCCACGCCCGCGAGACGCCGGATGAAGGGGAAGCGCACGCCGCCGGCGGCCTGCCAGAGGAACACGCCGCCGGAGATGATCGGGCCGTCGGGGAGGCTGGCGGTCGCGGGGCGACCGATGACGTTCTGCCAGCGGGCACGCCCGCCGAGGTTCAGGAACTGGGCGTCGAGCGTGGTAAAGAGGATGCTCGGTGACGCGCCGCCCGCCACGCCCGGGGGCGCGGGGATGGGCAGGCCATCGGGCACGTAGCTGAATCGGATGACCGCGGCCTCGCCCGTAGTGCCGGGCCAGCGCGTGGTGGTGACGTAGCGGCTGTCGCCGCGCGTCTGCTCCGCGAGGGCGGCGATGTAGCGGGCCTGCTCCTCCGGGCTGGTGCCCTCGGCGAAGATGAAGCCCTGGCCGCGGACCGCGGACGCGAGCGACAGAACCATGGCAACCGCCCAGAAGGTGGCGGCACGGAGTCCGATCATGGATGACGCCTTTCCAAGATGACCTGCGAGACACGAACAGCCGAGCGCAAGGGGCCGAGCCCTGGGGGCCTCGACCCGTCGTAGCAGTGTATCCGAACCGCGTGCGAACCGGGGCGGGGGTTGGGGGTCCGCCCGACGAACGAAGCCCCCCTCCGCCTCCCCCTGTGGATATCACGGGAAGTGCGACCGGGACAGGCCCATCGAGGGGCTGGCGGCGGGGTTCGTGGTTGGATCGGGGGCGTGGGCCGGGAGGCTGGACAGCCTCGCGGGGCGACGGCGGCGAGCGCCGGCCTTGGCGAGCACGCTGCGATTCGACACGAACAGCCGGGTCTCCCCGAGGGTCAGTGGTCTCTACGCACTGACGCACGGTCGGATGCCGGGTTCCCGAGGGAAGTTCCCGGACGCCCGAATTCCGTTCAGCGGGAGGCGGGGGACGCCGCGGCCAGCACCGGGGCGGGCAACCCCAGGAAGTTCGCCAGCAGTTTCGGCCCCTCGACCGTCAGGAACGACTCGGGGTGGAACTGCACCCCCTCCATCGGGGCTTCCCCCGGCTTGGCGATCCGGCGCAGGCCCATGACGACCTCCCGGGTGGTGCCGTCATCGAAGGTGTCGGTGGTCCAGGCCGAGACCTGCCAGCCCTGGCTCGGGACGGTGTCCTTCAGGACCACCAGGCTGTGGTAGCGGGTGGCGACGAAGGGATTCGGCACGCCGGCGAACAGCCCCGTGCCGTCGTGGTGGACGAGGCTGGTCTTGCCGTGCATGACCTTGGGGTTGCGGGTGACGGTCATGCCGTGGACGTGCCCCATGCACTGGTGCCCGAGGCAGACGCCCAGCAGGGGGACCTTCCCGGCGACGGCGCGGATCATGTCGTTCGACACGCCAGCCTCGGTGGGCGAACAGGGGCCGGGGGAGATGATGACGTGAGAAGGCCTGAGGGCGACCGCTTCCTCGGGGGTGATGCGGTCATTGCGGACGACGTTGAGGTTGAGCGAAGGATCGAGTTCCCCGATCCTCTGGACGAGGTTCCAGGTGAAGGAGTCGTAGTTGTCGATGAGGAGGATCATGGGGGGAGGGTACAGGGTTGGCTTGGGGCTTGGGGCTTGGGGTTGTTTTGAAAGCCGGCCAGCAACGGCGGTGAGTCCGTGCCACCAGAGGAGGCGAGCACGAGAAGGCGCTGTTGTCCCCAGTCGGGGTCCAAAGTGGGACGCCCCCGCGTGATTGAAATCGTCTGAGGCTCGAGATGAGGGGAGTTTGGGCTTGCGGAATCAAAGACTCGACGTAGAGTTGCCTTGAGGTCCGCGCCGGGGTAGGTCTTGATCTTCGTGAGGTCTTCCATGCTGCTCCCATTGGTGTTGTGCACCGGTCTGGCGATCGTTTTGGGCGATGCGGCTGCTGCGCCGTATCAGGACGCCGCGGTGAGCTGTGCCGACATGCCTGCCAGTTCGTTTGTTCTTCCGCCCTGCCAAGGTGACTTCGATGGAGACCGAGCTGTCAGCACCTCGGACCTCGTGTTTTTCATCGGACGATTTGGTGCGCCCGCGACTATCGGTTCGGACGCCGAGCGTGCGGACTTCAGCGGGAATGGAGTCGTAGACACGCCGGACCTTGTGTACTTCATCGGGCGCTTCGGGCGGAGTTGCCCCGCGAGCAACCCGCTGTTCCCGGG
>JAFLCM010000304.1 GCA_017303565.1 Planctomycetota bacterium | reverse complement strand
AAGGCCAACGCCCGGCACCTCAAGCCGCCGGTGAGCAACAAGCAGTTGTACGTGGACTCGCCGGACGTGATCGTGTTCGTCTCCGGCGGGCCCAACACCCGCAACGACTACCACGTCAACCCCACCGAGGAGCTCTTCTACCAGTTGAAGGGCGACATCGCGGTCCGCATCCGCCCGCTCGACGGGAGCAAGCCCCGCGACGTGATCATCAAAGAGGGCGAGATGTTCCTGCTGCCGCGCTGGGTCCCCCACCGCCCGCAGCGCCCGTCGAACACCGTCGGGCTCATCGTCGAGTTCCCCCGCCCCCGCGGCCAGAAGGACGGCCTGCGCTGGTACTGCCCCGAGTGCGACCACCTCGTCCACGAGGCCAAGTGGCGCCTCAAGAAGATCGATGAGGACCTGAAGGTCATCATGCACGCCTTCTGGGGCGGCCCCGAGAAGCGTCGCACCTGCAAGAACTGCGGCTACGTGATCCAGCAGGCCGGGGCGATCAGGCTCGAGAAGGGCAAGGTCCGGGCGGCGGGGAAGAAGTAGGAGCCGGCCCCACCCGACTACCCGACCACCCGACCACTCGACCACTCGACCACTCAGCCACTCGGCCACTTTCGAAGAAACGCACCCACCACTCGCTCAAACCCTGCTCGACCTCCACACCCACATCCTCCCGCCGCCCGAGCGTTGGCCCGATTGGGCCGAGCGTCACGCCCCCGCCGCGCACCTTTGGCCCACCATCGAGCGGCACAAGCCCTGCTGCGCGCGCCTTCTGAAGGACGGCAAGGTGTTCCGCGAGGTGCAGTCCAACTGCTGGGACGCCGCGGTGCGACTCAAGGAGTGCGACGCCTGCCGCGTGCGCACGCAGGCGTTGAGCACCGTGCCGGTCATGTTCGGCTACGAGGCGCCGCTCGCTGCCGCGCTCGACGTTTCCCGCTGGCTGAACGATCACATCGCCGAACTCTGCACGGCGTACCCCGGCCGCTTCGTCGGCCTCGCGACCGCCCCGCTTCAAGACCCCCTCGCCGCGATCACCGAACTCGAGCGTTGTCTTTCAATCGGCTTCCGCGGCGTCCAGATCGGCTCGCACGTCAACCGCTGGAACCTCGACGCGCCGGAACTGTTCCCGTTCTTCCAGCGCTGCCAGGAACTCGGCGCCGCGGTCTTCGTCCACCCGTGGGGCATGCTCGGCAGCGCCGAGATGCCGGCCTACTGGATGCCCTGGCTCGTCGGCATGCCCGCCGAGACCTGCCGCGCCGTCTGCAGCGTTCTCATGGGCGGCGTGATCGACCGGCTGCCGCGCCTGCGGATCTGCTTCGCTCACGGCGGCGGCTCGTTCCCCGGCACGATCGGGCGGATCGACCACGGATTCCACGCCCGCCCCGACCTGTGCCAGACGCGCACCAAGACCCCGCCCCGCGCGTTCCTGCGCGATGAGAAGTCGGGACGCCCGGCCCGGTTCTACGTCGATTCACTCGTCCACGACGCCGACACGCTGCGGTTCCTCGTCCGCCTGATGGGGCATGAGCGGATCGCGCTGGGCACGGATTACCCCTTCCCCCTCGGCGAGATCACGCCGGGCGAACTGATCAACTCCATGGGCGACCTGTCTCCCGAGGTCCGGGGCCGAATGCTCGAAGGCACCGCCCGGGAGTTCCTCGGGCTGGCGTGAGGGGCAGCTGTCTCAGCGGTGACACCCGCACCCGTGCCCGCACCCGCCCTGGGGCTTCGGGCCGGGAGATCCCCCCGGGCCGGTCCCGCCGAGCACCGATACCGACTGGATGACCCGGCGGACCGGCTCTCCCGTCTTGGGGTGGGCCTGGAGGGGCTCTTCCTTCATGCTCTGGCTGTGCTCGAACCGCGACCCGGGCACCGCCGAGCCGTCTGGCTTCACGACCTCGTAGACGTAGGTTGGCATGGCGGGATGATACCCGGAGCCGCCCCGGGATCAATCCTTTGATCGGGTCATGTTCGGACGCCCGGGCGTTGCGGGAACGCCCCGGATCGCCTACACTTTCGCCCCACACAGATTAGGGAAAGACCGAACAAAGGACCCGCAGCGCATGAGCATCTCCGCCGAACGACGGAAGCAGTTGGTGAAGGACTTTGGCATCAACGCGAAGGACTCGGGCTCGCCCGAGGTGCAGGTGGCCCTCCTCACCGAGAGCATCCGCGACCTCTCCGACCACCTGAAGGTGCACGATCACGACTACTCCAGCCGCCGCGGCCTGTCGCGGATGGTCGCGCGTCGCACGCGCCTGACCGAGTACCTGAAGAAGAGCGATCGCGCCCGCTACGACACGCTGATCAGCCGCCTCGGCCTGCGCAAGTAAGCGCGGGCTTTTTTCTTTCGGCCTGCGCGCCGGCATTCACGCCGCGCCCGAGGGCCAACCCGGTTCAGCACAGCGGCAGCGCCCCGCCAAGGGGCACGCACGGGGCGCGGTCGTTGTAGGCGTTTCGCGCGGGCTCGAACAGCCGGCGCGCCGCACCGGCGAACGCCGGACACCGGGACACATCGGAAGGAGCGGCCGGGCCGTTCCGAAGCGCAGCGCCCGCTGAGCGCCCGCGCGAGCCAGACCGCCGGTGGCAACAGGCCCCGGCCCACCCACGCCGACCGGACGCGAAGCGCCGACCCCGGCCCATCAGATCGGAACAAGAGAATCATGGCATACCACAAGGTCCAGCGCGACATCGGCGGGCGGATGCTCACCCTCGAAACGGGCAAGGTCGGCAAACTCGCCACCTCCTGCATCATGGCCACCTACGCCGAGACCACGGTCATGGCCTCCTGCGTGCGGGCCAAGCCGCGCGAGAACATCGACTTCTTCCCCCTGCAGGTCGACTACCGCGAGAAGACCTCCGCCGCGGGCAAGTACCCCGGCGGCTTCCGCAAGCGTGAGGGCGCTCCCAACGAGAAGGAAGTCCTCACCATGCGG
Organism: Planctomycetota bacterium; assembly: GCA_017303565.1. Classification (GTDB taxonomy): domain Bacteria; phylum Planctomycetota; class Phycisphaerae; order Phycisphaerales; family UBA1924; genus JAFLCM01. The sequence continues at coordinate 1,234 of JAFLCM010000304.1, read as the reverse complement.
ATGATCGACCGCCCGATCCGCCCGCTGTTCCCCGACGGCTTCGTCGACGAGGTGCAGGTGCAGTGCTGGGTGATGAGCCACGACGGGGAGAACGACTCCGACGTCCTCGCCGGCACCGCCGCCTCCGCCGCCCTCGCCATCTCCAACGCCCCCTTCGAGGGCCCCATCGCCACCGTCCGCGTCGGGCGCATCCACACCGACAACGGCCCGGTGTTCGTCATCAACCCCACCGTCTCGCAGATGGAGTACTCCGACCTCGACCTCGTGCTGTCGGGCCACTGCGACGGCATCAACATGATCGAGGTCGGCGCCGCCGAGCTGCCCGATGAGGTCGTGCTCGCCGCCATCGAGTTCGGCTACGGCTACGTCAAGCAGGTCCTCGACCTCATCAACGAGCTCGTCGCGCTGGTCAAGCCCGAGAAGAAGATGGGCGACCTGGTGCTCGTCCCCGACGACGTCGCCAAGCAGGTGAAGGACATCGTCTACAAGGACCTCGTCGCCGCCCGCCAGATCAAGGGCAAGACCGAGCGCTCCGAACGCGTCGACGCCATCCGCGACAAGCTCCTGACCGAGCACTTCGTCGAGAACACCACCGGCACCGTCGAGCAGTGGAAGGCCTCCTCCAAGCGCCGCGCTCAGGCCAAGGAGGCCTACCGCGTCCTTGAGAAGAAGATCACCCGCCAGCTCATCGTCGAGAAGGGTGTCCGCGCCGACGGCCGCAAGCCCGAGGAGATCCGCCCCCTCACCATGGAGGTCGGCGTCTTCGCCCGCACCCACGGCTCGGCGTTCTTCCAGCGCGGCGAGACCCAGTCCCTCGTCTCCTGCACCCTCGGCGTCGGCAAGGACGAGCAGATCGTCGACGGCCTCATCCCCGAGTACTCCAAGAAGTTCTACCTCCACTACAACTTCCCTCCCTTCTGCACCGGCGAGGCCGGACGCATCATGGGCCCCGGGCGCCGCGAGATCGGCCACGGCGCCCTCGCCGAGCGCTCGCTGCTCGCCATCCTCCCCGGCCCCGACGAGTTCCCCTACACCCTCCGCATCGTCAGCGACATCACCGAGTCCAACGGCTCGTCCTCGATGGCCTCGGTGTGCGGCGGCTGCCTGGCCCTCATGGACGCCGGCGTCCCCATCAAGAACACCTGCGCCGGCATCTCCGTCGGGCGCTTCAGCGACGAGAACGACCAGAACGAGGTCTTCGTCACCGACATCATCGGTGAGGAGGACTTCTTCG
>JAFLCM010000303.1 GCA_017303565.1 Planctomycetota bacterium | reverse complement strand
CTCCACCGGGCGCGGGCTGACGCTCGTGGGCGTCGATCCGTGACCCCCGGGGTTTGAACCGCCCCCGCGCACCGGCGGCGGGGCCGCCACCGGACGCTCGTACAGGCTCTGCGCCCCGGCGACCGGGGTGATCAGCGCGAGCGACAAGGCGACAAGGCGGGTGCGTTCCATGTGGTTCACATCGCAAAGGGCGTTCCACCCGCGCGATCGGCGCGGTCAGGGCGCCACCGGCCCGGGCGTGTCGCTGGGTTGGAGCACCACACCCCGGCGTTCCCCGTCGATCTTCACCTGGAACGGCGTGCGCTGGCGTTCGAGTTTGGCGGGGATGGTGTCCCCGACGCCCCCGTCCTTCATCGCCATCGCCCGGGCCTTGAGCGCCACCCCGCCCCGGTAGACCCACACGTCCATCCACTCGTTGCGCCGCACCGCCACCGCGGGCACCAGCGCGTCGGGCGTGACCACCGTCCCCGCCTTCAGACGCGAACGGGTGAGCAGACCGACCGCTTGGGTCACTCCAAATCCCAGTCCCGCCCGGGCCTCGCCCGGCGAGACCCAGCCCTCGAACGGCTCCAGGTCCGCCGCGGTGATCTCAGCCCTGCGTCCCAGGTCACGGGTGAGCCGGACGCCGCGGCGGAGCACCTCGACGCTGACGGGATAGGACGAAACGCCGACCTCGCGCCCGTTCTCCAGCGTCCGAACCTCGACCACGACGCGGCCCGACTCGGGGGCGCTGCTCAGCGGCCGGACGATGAGCGTCCGACCGCCCTCGGGCTGGTTCAAGCGTTCCGCGTCGCGGGCGTCGAAGGTCAGGCGCAGCCCGTGCGCTTCGGCGTCGAACGCGCCCAGCATCGCCTGCGCGATCCGCCCCTTCACGGTGGGTTCGCCGGTCATCAGATCGGCGGCCGTGGCGGCGGTGGAGCCGGCCTCGGTTGGCGCGGCCGCCGCGGGGCGGGCGTCGAGTTCACCGACGCGGAGGGTACACGCCGAGCCGTTCAGGGCGACACGTGACCCGACGACGCCGCCGGCGTTCAGCGCGGCGCGGACGTCCGCGAGCGTGAGTCGGAGCGTCTCTCCCGCTCCGCCCGCCCGCTTCCCGGCCTCTTCCGCCGAGAGCACCCGCGTCCCCGCGAGGTCCAGCGCGGCCGCGTCCAGGTCCGCCACGTCCCCCAGCACCACGTCGCGCCCCATCGGCACCGAGGCCGAGGCCCGCAGCGACACCGAAGCGCCGAACGACGCGCCGCACAGCGCGGCGAGGGCCGCCGCTCCAGCCAGAAGTTGGACGATTCGCACGCGCATGGATCCTCCGGGCTCGTGCCTTCAGGGTGTGCTTACCGGCGCAACTGGGCGACGGCCCGCAGCGTGTCGTCCGCCGCGCGGATGACGTTGCTGTTCATCTCGAACGCCCGCTGGGTGCGGATGAGTTCGACCAGTTCCCGCGTGGGGTCGACGTTGCTGGCCTCGAGCACCCCACCGCGGATGATGCCCAGGGCTCCCTCGCCGGGGTTCCCGTCGACGGCGGGGCCGGAGGCCTCGGTCTCGGTGTAGAGGTTCTCGCCGATCTGCTTCAGGCCGGCGGGGTTGATGAACCCGCTGAGCGTGATGCGGCCTGCGCTCTGGGGCGTCGGGCTGCCCGCGGTGGTGTAGAACACCTCGCCGTCGGTGTTGACCGAGATGCTGATCGCTTCCTGCGGGATGGTGATCGGGGGGTCGAGGCGGCGTCCGGTGTCGCTCGCGAGGACGAGTTCGCCGTCGCGGTTGCGGGTGAAGTTCCCCGCCCGCGTGAAGGCGATCCCGTTGGGCGCCCGGTCGGGCTCGACGCGGACGCGGAAGAAACTCCGCACCTCGTTGCCGTTCTCTTCGATGGCCATGTCGAGCGGGTTGTCGGTCCGCAGCAGCGACCCCTGGCGGAAGTCGAGCTGCGTGCCCGACACCTTCACGCCCAGGCCCACGTACAGGCCCGTGGGGCGCTGGTCGCCGGCGGCGTTCTCCGTGCCCGGCAGCGCCTTCTCCTGGTACAGCAGGTCCTGGAAGTTCACCCGCGAACCCTTGAACCCCTGCGTGTTGACGTTCGCCAGGTTGTTGGCGATCACGTCCAGTTGGGTGTTCAGGGCCGAGAGGCCCGACGCGGCGGAGTGGAGCGAGACGATGGCCATGGCCAGCGTTACGCAAAACCCGTTCCAGAGCCGGGTGCTACGGGCGGCCCAGCGACTGGATCGCCCGCGACATCATGTCGCTGTAGTACGAGATCATCCCCAGCCCGCTGCTCGCGGCGTTCGAGGCGCTCGTCACCGCCATCATCGATCGGATGGCGTCCACCCCGGACGCCTCGGCGTGCCCGGACCGTACCGTCGCCGAGACGTCGCGCACTTCCTGCCCGCGGGGTGACAGCATGTTGTCACCCTCTTTGATGAGGCCCGCGGGTTCGGCGACGCTCGCCACCCGGAACTTCCCGACCTCGGCCTGGCCCTGGCGGACCGTGCCGTCGGCGTCGATGGTGAGGGGAGCGGGCGAAAGCGGGTTCACGCGGATCGGCGACCCGCCCGTGTCGAGCAGGGGGTACCCGCCCGAGGCGGTGACCAGCGTGCCGTCGGACCGCATGGTGAGGCGTCCGTCGCGGGTGAACCGAAGCCCGGAATCGCCCTCGAACGCGGGCTTGACGCTCGTGACAAAGAAACCGTCGTCGCCCTCGATGGCGACATCGAGGGGGTTGCCGGTGGCCATGAGGGGGCCGCCCTTGGTGGTGACGCGCGTGCCCATGGGCTGCACGCCCGCGCCGAGGCGCTCCAGCAGCGCGTTGGAGGGCAGGTTGAGCAGGCTGTCCTCCTGGCGGGCGCTGAGGCGGTGTCGCAGGTCGAGGGCATCGGGGCGATAGCCCACGGTGTTCACGTTGGCGAGGTTGTTGGAGACGACGTCCTGGCGGGCCATGGCGGCGGCGACGGACGACGCGGAGACGTACATGCCGTACTGCACGGATCAGGCGCTCCGGGGGAGGGAGAAGGTCCTCTGACGCGGCGTGTCGCGCAGGACTTGCGCCATGTGGGCCGCCGCGGCGAGTTTCGCCAGCATGATCAATCGCTCGCCCACCAGCGCGGAACCGAGTTCCGGGGCGTTGGACTGGGTTGGTACACGGGGATCGACTTGGGCGGCGCTGCTCATGGCGGGGACACTCACAACGCGCGTGCCAGTCGCGGGGCGCCCCGCCGAGGGTCCGAGAATGTGGGCGATTGGTGTCCTTGAAGGCGATGGCTCTCCGGCCACGTCCGAGAATCGCGCAGGTGGTGCGCTGCAATTTGCGGATCACCGTCGGGTGACGCGAGCGCCGATCTTCCTGCCCGCGAATGCCCGCGCTTGCCCAGGCCAACTCGGTCGACCGCTTCTTGACGTTCCTCCGGGTCGAGTGCGGTCTGAGCGTGAACACGCTGGAGGCGTACGACCGCGACCTGCGGGACCTGTTCGCCGACCTGTCGCTCCACGGCGTGAGCGACGCGGTCAAGGCGACGACGGCGGACCTGATCGGGCACCTGACGCGGCTGCGGACCGAGCGGGGGCTGGCGTCGACGAGCATCGCGCGGCACCTGGCGACGCTGCGGATGTTCTACCGCTGGAACAGCAGCGAGACCCGCGCGACGGAGAACCCGGCGGACGGGCTGGAACGCCCCAGTCAGTGGAAGCGCTTGCCGGAGGTGCTGTCGAGGAACGGGGTCCGGGCCTTGCTTGAAGCGCCCTTGCTGATGCGGGATCAGGCGGAGGGTGCCGACGCGGTGCCCATCTGGCTCCGCGACCGCGCGATGCTGGAGACGATGTACGCCTGCGGCTTGCGGGCGTCCGAGGTGTGCACGCTGGCCCGCGGCGACATGCTCACAACCCTGGGCGTGATGAAGGTCACGGGCAAGGGCGACAAGCAGCGGCTGGTGCCGTTCGGCAAACCCGCCGAAGAGGCGCTGCTCGACTACCTGGCCAACTGCCGTCCGAGGCTCATCAAGCCCGACGGGCGCGACCTCGACAAGATCTTCCTGTCGCGGACGGGGCGACCTCTGGAGCGCGTGGCGGTGTGGCAGATCGTGACCCGGCACGCCCGGGCCGCCGGCCTGAAGGACGTCCACCCTCACGTCATGCGCCACACGTTCGCGACGCACCTGCTCGTGGGCGGCGCGGACCTGCGCGTGGTGC
>JAFLCM010000302.1 GCA_017303565.1 Planctomycetota bacterium | reverse complement strand
CCGGTTCCTGGCCCGGCAGGGTGAGCGGGCCGCCCAGTTCCATCTCAATCTCGGCGGCTTCCGCGGTCAGAACGGGCGGCTCGTCTTGCTCGGCCTGGGCGGCGGCGGTCGGGCCCAGCCCGAGCACGCTCCCGGCGAAGGCGAAGAGCGTCAGCGCTCTTGCCCTGTTGCACAAACACGCCTGAAGGCCTGAAGTCTGACCCATGATCGGTGCCTCCCGCTCTGTGGGCCGGGAGCCCCGTCATGGGGACAACTCCGGCCTTGGCGGGAACGCAATCGGGTGGACCACGGGGCGGGTTCAGACGGGCGGAGGGCAGTTTCGAATGCGCAGACGGAAATACCCGGATCGGGTGAACCCGGGTTCCGAGAACCAGCGCGGGATATCACCGGGACTCACGGGCAGGGCACGCCGAACACGCCCAGGAAAATGGTGAGGTCGGGGGTGCTGACGGCGCCGTCACCGTTGAGATCGCCCGTCGATCCGGGCGTGACGTTCTGCCCGAAGCGACCGAGGAAGATCGAAAGGTCGGCGGTGTTTCGGACGCGGTCGTTGTTGAAATCGCCGGGGCATGGGGCCTGGGTTTCGCAGGCGTCGGCGGTGCCGTTGCTGTTCGAGTCGATGCAGGAAGTGCCCGCGCCCTTCCAGGTTCCGCCGACGGCGTTGCAGTTGGCCTGGGTGAACTCGGCGCAGAAACCGGCGGGGCTGCAGCAGGCGCCGACGGGAGGCGGGCAGTTCTGGGTGGCGCAGGTGGTGGCGTTACCGCGGAACTGGCCTCCCTGCGAGGAGCAGGTGGCGGGGCTGACGGCGTCGACGCAGGTGCCGTTGGGGAGGCAGCAGGCGCCGATGGGGAAGCAGACGTAGGTGGCGCAGGAGGTACCGGCGCCGCCGAGCGTTCCGCCGAAGCCCGTGCAGTTGGCGGGGGTGAGGTCGATGCAGGACTGCGAAGAAGAGAAGCAGCAGGCCTGGGTGGAGACGGGGCAGGTCTGGGTGGCGCAGGTGGTGTTGTCGCCGCGGTAGGTGCCGCCGGCCTGCTGGCAGGTGGTGGTGGTTTGGTCGTCGGTGCATGCGCCGCTGGTGAAGCAGCAGGCGCCGGTGGCGGGCCCGCAGTTCACGCGCTCGTAGGTGACGCGGATGTTCCAGTCGCCGGAGGGGCGGCAGAACCCGGGCAGGTCGGCGAAGGTGGCCCATCCGCCGTTGGCCGGGCAGCCGAAGAGGCCGCAGTTCAGCCCGAAGAGCCAGTTGCGCGAGGGCTGCGAAAGCCCGTTGGTGTCGGTGGTCGGGAAGGCGTTGGAGGCGATCGGCGTGGGCACCGTGCAGCCGTTGGGCGAAGGGGCGTTGTGCTCGCTGATGCGGAACTCGACGGTGAAGGAGTTGCTGCCGTCGAGCGGCGCGGGGATGACGATCTGCTGCGGGTCCTGCGGGTCGACGGTGACCTGGACGTTGACGGCGCTGCTGCCGATGGGGAGTTGGATGTAGGGGAGGATCACGCCGTCTGCGACGTAGCCGTCGATGAACGCGCCGGTGGCGGGGTTGCCCGAGTACCAGCTGACGGCGTAGCCGGTGGTGGTCTGAACGGTGGCGTTCTGGGTGGCCCAGAGGATCTCGCTCAGACGGATGCGCACGGGGAAGTGCGAGGCGGGGATAACGAACTGCACGGCGGCGGACTCGCCCTCGGCCATGCCGGCCTGGGCGATGAGCGATCCGCCGTTGCTGAAGTTCGCGCCGCTGTAAGTCTCGGTGAAATCGCAGTTGCCGCGCTCATCGGTGCCCTCGGGGCGGACTGGCTCCGAGGCGGGGGCGGGATTGAGCGGTTCGCCGTCGGCCATCGGGCCCCAGACCGGCTGGTTGAGCACACGCCCGCGGGTGGTGACGGTGAAGCGCGGCGCGGCGTCGATGGCGAAGGGGTTGCCGGAGCGGACGATCTGGACTTGCGAGGCGGCGTCGGCGGCGACCGGCCCCGGCCCTTCGACCGGCTTGTCGGCGCGAGCGGAAGCCACACCCGCGGCGGCCAGCAGGACGCAAGCGGAACGAACGCCCAAACCCATGGCTTTCACGGCTCTCTCTCCTCGCCAGTGTCATGCGTGTGTCACCGCCAAACGACGGTGGACGCGGATCGGTATCCGAACAAGCCTACCTCAGGGTTGCCGACGGGGGGAGCAAATCCCTGATTCGGGTGGAGCGAGCGAGGGCGGGACAAGTCCGATATCCTACTTTTCTCCGAACGCGATCGCCCGAACCTCTGGAGGAACCGCCATGGCCTACGCCGACTGCTTCGTGCTTCCCGTGCCGAAGAAGAACCTCGCCAAGTACAAGAAGATGGCCCGGGCGGCCGCGAAGATCTGGGGCGAGCACGGGGCGATCGAGTACCGCGAGTGCGTCAGCGAGGACCTGAAGGCGGCCAAGGCGATGGGCTGCGTGGGCTTCGACAAGTTGTCGAAGGCGAAGCCCGGCGACGCGGTGGTGGTCGCGTGGATCGTCTACAAGAACCGCGGGCACCGCGACAAGGTGAACGCCTCGGTGATGAAGGACCCGCGGCTGTCGAAGATGTGCGACCCCGCCAACATGCCCTTCAACCCGAAGGCGATGGCGTACGGCGGTTTCAGCGTGATGGTCGAGGGGTGAGGGCGGGTTCAGGCCGCGAGGCGCTGCGGCGTCTGCGACATGGCCTCGAAGGAGTAGGTGCGCTCCTCGGCGGGGGCGATGTGCAACTGGCTGACCCAGGTGCCGTAGCGGTTGAGGCGGAGGCCGCCGGCGGCGTAGTCGGCGAGCCAGTGGGCGCCGTCGACGAGGTACTGGAACTCATGCTCGCCGGAACCGAGGTCGATCTCGCAGGTCCACCAGCCGCCTTCGCCCCTGGTCATGGGCACCGCGCCGTCACGCCACCCGGTGAAGGTCCCGACGACGCAGACGTCGCGAGCGTCGGGCATGTAGACGCGGAAGCTGACCTTGTCGGCGTCGGAGATGGTGACCACGGTTGCCTCTCTTCTCGGCTTGACGGATCATGGACGAGCGGCGACCAGCCCCGCCGCGGGTCCGAGATGCATCGGCACAAACCATGACGCGCTTTTCCCCTGTTGACGAGAATCGCCCGGAGTTCACGCGCCCGCGTCGTCGCGGGGTAGGCTGGGGGGCGGCGCTGGTGGCGGCGGCGGTTTCGGGGGGTGTGGGGCTGGGGTCGTGCGCCCGGGAATCCGCGACGAAGCGTCCCGGCGCGGTCGCGATCGACCGGGCCGGCCCCCGTGTTCTTTCCGAAGCGGGGACGCTCAACCCGGGGGTTCGCGAGGCGCTGGAGCGGGTGTACATCGCGCAGGGGCGGAAGGTGGTGTTGCCGCTGGTGGCGCCGGAGGGTCTTTCGGCGGAAGAGGCCGCGGCGTGGACGCCCGGGGCGAGGATCGACGTGACGCTGGGAACGGACGTGACGCTGGCGGCGCGGGTGTTCCGGGTCACTCCCACGGCGACGCGGGACCTGCAAGCGCCGGCGCGGTGGCTTTCGCCGGGGCCTTCGTGGCGGGCGGCGGCGCCGGGCGAGGCTGGCGCATCGGGTTCGGGCGTGTGGGTGGCGGTTGCGGAAGCGCCGACCGGGCTGGTGGAGCGCTCGCTGCCGTCGTTCGCTCGGGTTGGTGATCGGATCATCGACTTGACGTGGATCCCGCCGGCGCGGCAGAACCCGGACATCGCCAGGGCGGCGATGCCGCAGGTCTCGGAGTCATCGCTGCGGGGGCTGGGTGAGTTGGTGCGGGCGGAAGCGACCGACCCGCAGCGGCGTTGGCGGGTGCGGCTGCTGTCGCAGCGGCTGGGCGATGGGGTGCTGTGGGGCGATGCGCCGCCGCCGGGGTTTGGCGGTGTTCCCTCGGAGATGAGCGAGCCGCTGGAGGCGACGGCGGAGCAGTTGGAGCTGAACGCGCGGGCGGCGCTGGACGCGCTGCGGAAGGCGGACGCGGCGCTGGCGCTGGAGGTCTTGTCGCGGCTGATCTGCGTGGTGCGGACGCCCGATGGGGTGCTGCTGCCGGGTTGGGCCCCCGGTGGAGGGCCGGGCGGCGAGGGGATCGAATCGCTGCTGGCGCAGCTGCTCGACCCGCGGCGCGGGGCGGGGGAGAAGGCGGAGGCGGCGCGGCGCTGGCTGGGGGCGCTGCCCGCGGCGCAGGCGTGGATCATCGACGATGTGGGCACGCCGTCCGCTGACG
>JAFLCM010000301.1 GCA_017303565.1 Planctomycetota bacterium | reverse complement strand
CTCGCATGACGCCGCCCGCCGCCAGCCCGCGCGCCGACGCCTGGGCCTCCAACGCCACGCTCGATGAGATCGCCGCCGCCCTCCGCGCCACGCCGCGCATCGCCGTCCTGACGCACGCGAAGCCCGACGGCGACGCGATCGGCTCCACCCTCGCCGTCTCGCGCGCCCTCGCAACGCTCGGCATCGAGGCCCTCCCCGTCTACACCGGCGTCTGGAGCCCGCGCTTCGACCCCGTCATCGCCGGCACCCGCGTCATCCACGAGAAGCACGGCGACTTCAAGCACCCGCCCCTCGCCGATATCGAGCACGCGCTGATCCTCGACACCGGCTCGTGGAACCAGCTCGCTGACTGCCGCGCCTGGCTCGAACCGCGCACCAGCACCGCGATCGTCATCGACCACCACGCTCACGGCGACCCCGGCGTCGCCGCCCGGCGCTACATCGACACCAAGGCCGCGGCGGCGTGCCAGATCGCCGCCGCCCTCTGCGCCCGGCTGCTCGGCGTGCCCGAGTCCCGCCTGCCCCGCGAAGTGGCGGAACCGCTCATGCTCGGCCTCGCCACCGATACCGGCTGGTTCCGGCACAGCAGCACCACCGCGGCGGTGCTGCGCCTCGCCGCCGACCTCGTGGAAGCCGGGGCCCGTCACAACTGGCTGTACCAGACGGTCGAGCAGGGCGACGAGGCCTCGCGCCTGAAGGTCATCGCCCGGGCCCTCGCCTCCCTGGAGTTCGTCGCCCACGATCGCGCCGTCGTCGTCACCGTCACCCAGCGCGACCTGAAGGAGACCGGCGGCACGCTCGACGACACCGGCGGACTGACCGACCTGCCCCAGACCGTCGCGTCCGTTCGAGTCGCCGCCAGCGTCGTCGAACTCGAACCGGCGCTCACGAAGGTGAGTTTCCGCAGCAAGGCCGCCGGCGCGCCGGGCGAGATCGACGTCGACGTCAACAAACTCGCGCAGACGCTCGGCGGCGGCGGCCACCGCCACGCCGCCGGCGCGAAGATCCACCTGCCTCTCTCCGAGGCGATGAAGATCGTGCGCGCGGCCCTGACGGAGGCCCTGAAGTGAGCCGGCGCCCAACCACCGGACCGCGCTCCCCGCGCGACGACGCCCCCGACGATCCCGAACGCCAGACCCGCGAGGCGATCCGCGACCTCGTGCGCAAGCCCGCGCCCCGCCCGTCGCGCGTCCCCGAGCGCCCGCAACTGCGGATGTTCACCACCACGCTGTGGGAGTACCCCAGCCAGCACTACGGCACGGGGATGCAGGGCGACAAGAACTACACCGGCGCCACCCCCTCCTGGGTCATCTGGCAGTGCCTGCAGCGCTACACCCGCGAGAAGGACCTCGTCATCGACCCCATGTGCGGCAGCGGCACCACGCTCGACGTCGCCCGCGACCTCAACCGCCGCGCTCTCGGCTACGACCTCGCCCCCACCCGCCCCGACATCTTCCGCGCCGATGCCCGCAAGATCCCCCTTGAGGACGCCAAGGCGGACTTCGTGTTCATCGACCCGCCCTACTCCACGCACGTCGACTATTCAGACGACCCCCGCTGCATCGGCAAACTGAGCGCCGGCGGCGACGACGAGGGCGCGGCGTACTACGACGCCATGCGCACCGTGGTCGCCGAGTGCGCCCGCGTACTCCGCGAAGGCCGCCACATGGCCCTCTACGTCAGCGACTCGTTCAGCAAGACCAAAGCCGGCGGGCGCTTCATGCCCATCGGGTTCGAGCTCTTCGCCATGATGCGCGAGCGTCTCACGCCGGTGGACATCGTCAGCGTGGTGCGCCACAACGCCAAACTCGCCAAGGGCAACTGGCACAAGGCCGCCGAGGAGGGCAACTTCTTCCTCCGCGGCTTCAACTACCTGTTCATCATGAAAAAGCCCGCCCGCGCGAAGCCGAAGGCCTGACCGCTCGGACCGCACGACGCCCGCGCCACGGGCCTCTCCACGCCGCTCCCTCTCGGTGCCCTCGGTGTTCTCCGTGGTGAAAGGGCCTCTCACCCGCCCCACAGCCGCCGCATCGTCAGCACCAGCACGTTCCACGACACGAACCCGCCCGCCGACGGCCACAGCCCGCGCCCCGCGTCGTCGAAGCACTCGTGCAGCGAGCCGTGCTCGCGCAGGCCCCGCTCGCACAGCTCCACGGTGCGCCGCGTCAGTTCGCGGGCCAGGTCCTCGCGCCCGTACCGCGCCAGCCCCGCCGCCAGGTAGTAGTTCGACAGGATCCACACCGGCCCCTGCCAGTTGCTCACCGCCGACCGCTTCATCACCTTGAAGTCGAAGATCAGGCTCCGCGGCGCCTGGTTGAAGTACACGCTGTCGGCGGGCAGCGTACGAACCCCGTACGGCCCCCAGAACGCCGACTCCCGCGTCAGCAGCTTCACGACCTTTCGCGCCCGGTCCTCGTCCGGCACCCCCGCGTACAAAGGCAGCAGGCTCACCCAGGTGCACAGAGGGCTGATCAGGTTACCCGCGTGATCCGAGACGATCTCGCTCGCCAACTGGGCCACGCCGTGCTTCCACGTCAGCGCCACATAGAACCCCTCGCCGGTGGGCGTTTCCCACCACATCAGTTCATTCATCAAACGCTTGAGCCGCGCGGCCTTGGCGGCCCAGCGCGGCGCCTCGTGGTCCTTGCCCAGCATTCGCGCCAGGCTCACCATCGACTCGTACTCCAGCACCATGAACGCGTTGACGCCGGGGTCCTCCACGGTGTTGTCCGGCAGTGCGACCGTCAGCAGGTCGTTGTCGAAGCCCGTCTGCAGCGCCGAATGGGCGCGGATCAGCCCGTGCATCCCCGCGTACTGCGTCTCGATGAACTCGAGGAACCGCCCGCACCGCGCGTACACATCGTTGCGCCGAACCCACTCGGCCGCCCCCGCGCCGTGCGCCTGGGCGCACCGCAGCGCGAACTGCGCGATCACCGGCTTGCTCGGCTCGTCCTCATGGCTCTTGGTGACCAGCTCCACCCGCCGAACGAAGCCGTCGCTCCGCGCGTTGTCCAGCAGGTTCAGCAGCGCCCCGCTGCACGCCTCCACGAACTCCGGGTACCGCAGCAGCTCGATCGCCGCCTCGGACGCGTCGTGGTGAAACAGCCCCAGCGAGTAGTCCCCGGTGTTAAAGACGTCCAGCGGCCCGTGGTGCGCCGTCGAAGCCGGGGCCTTCTTCGTCGCGTCCCGCGCCGGGTCGATCGTTGGCGAAACGTCCACACCCCGCGCCCGCAGCAGCGCCGCCCCCCCCTCCGACAGCGGCATCGGCGCGATCCACGGGTGCTCGAACCGCGCCACCGCCGGGCGGCAGCACTTGAAGCTCTCGGAAATCAAAAACTCGTGCAGGCGGTCCTGGGCCATAGGGGGAAACTGTAGTCCCCGCCCAAACCCCCGCGATCCCCGCCCCAACTCCGCGGCGCCCGCCGCCACCAACCCCAAATCCCCTCCGTGTCCTCTGTGCTCTCTGTGGTTGATTCCGATCGCCGCGTCAACCCCCGCCCGACAACTCCGTCACCCGCTGCTCGGCGCGCGCCAGGATCGCCTTGCAGTGGTTCTGCAGCGCCACCCCGCGCTCGTACGCCTTCACCGATTCCTCAAGCCCGGCCTCGCCCGACTCGATGCGGTCGATGATCGCCTCGAGTTCGGCGATCGCCGCCTCGTACGACATCGACGAGATGTCCTGCGCGCCGGGCGTCTCCGAGTTGTTGGGCCTGTCCTTCGTCATCGCAGCCCTCTCACCACCCTTCATCCTATCCGGGTACCCCGCCGGTCCCCGGCGGGCGGATACACCCACAAAGTCTAGAACAGCCCCATCTGCGAGGAATCCTCACCACCTCGGCGCTTCCCGCGCTTCCGTCGCGCCGGCAGCGTCACCCTCGGCCCCAGGTCAACCCTTTGACCCAAAGCCAACCCCTCCGCCCCGCCCTCACCCTCCACCACCGACCTCACCGCCCCGTCCGAAACCCGCGTCACGATGACCGCGCCCGGCGCCGCATCGCCCGCGCTCCGCACCAGCCGCCCGTCGTTGAGCGTCGTGATCGAGTACCCGCGCGACAGCACGCTCATCGGCCCGACGATCACCAGTTCCCGCCCCAGCGCTTCGAGCGCCGCCGCCCGCTGATCCCGCGCGACGCCCCACGCTCGCGCCAACCGCTCGCCCGCTTCGATCAACCCCCGCGCATCCAGG
>JAFLCM010000300.1 GCA_017303565.1 Planctomycetota bacterium | reverse complement strand
CACGGCCGAAGCGGCCCGGCCCGACTCGCAAGCGCCGCTTCGGGCGCTTCGTGCTGGTCGCGGCGGGGCTGCTGACGGCGCTGGTGATCGTGGTGGCGCAGTCGGGGCTGCTTCGGTACCTCATCGTCCCGCGGATCGAGGCGATGATCGGGGCCAGCATCGACGCGGGGCGCACCACGATCGAGCGCGGCGGCGAGATCGTGATCCGGTCGCCCTCGCTGCGGGCTCGGATCGATGGGCTGCCCGAGACCGCCGCCAGGTTCGTCACCGCGGAGGACCTGCGCGTCACCCCCGACTGGTCGGCGCTGCTGGCGGGTCGGGTGGAACTGCTGAAGGTTGAACTGACGCGCCCGGTGATCCGCGTGAGCCAGGACGCGGACCTGAAACTCAACATCCGCGGGGTGATCGACGAGCTGTCCAAGAGCGGCGGCGGGATGACGCTGTCGCGCCTGCCCGAGGTGCGGGTGCTGGGCGCGACGATCGAGTTCGGCGAACACGACGCCGGGCCTCCGGCGACCTACCGGGAGTTCACCTCGCTGCGGGTGAGCGGGGTGGTGAAGCCCGACCCCGCCGCGCCGGGTCGCTACCTGGTGGACTTCTTCGAGGAGAAGCCGGGCGTGCGCGACGGGGCCCCCGGCCAGCCGGCGGACCCGCTGCGCGCGGGGAAGTTGCCCGGGCTGGCGTCGAGCGCCGCTTCGCCGAAGATGCGGGTGGACGGGACGCTGTCGCTGAACCCCGCGTCGGCGGACCTGAAACTCACCAACGTGGACTTGGCCGAGGTGGGTCGGCGTCAGGCGCCGTCGTGGTTCGAGCAGGTCTGGGGCGACCTGCGGCTGGCGGGCGAGATCCCCACGGTGCGCTTCGCGTACTCCCCAGACCGCGGGTTCTCGTTTTCCTTTGAAGTGGTCGGGGTGGGGATGAACATCCCGGTGCCGACCGAACCGGACCTCGACGCGAAGGGCGACCCCGTCCCCGGCGCGGTGGGCGAGCGGCGTCTGATGGCCCTGAAGGACGTGACCGGGCGCGTGAGCATGGTCTCCCGCGGCGTCGAGGCGGAACTGAACGCCACGCTCGAGGATTTCCCGCTGGTGATTCGCCTGAGGACTCAGGGGCGGGACCTGAACGCAGCGCTGACGTGCGACCTCGAGTCGCGGGGGTTCCTGATCTCGAACCGCCCCAAGCTGCTGCCGTTCGCGCCGCCGTTCGTAAGGTTCCTATTCCAGCGCCTGGGCGGGCCGACGGGCGAGGCGGAGGGGCTGATCAAGTTGTCGCGCGGCGCGCCGCTGCCCGACGGGTCGGCGGCGGCGATCAAAGCCGCGGGGACCCTGCGGCTGCGGAACGGGACCATGGCGCACGAGCTGTTCGCCTACCCGGTGAGCCAGGTGTCGGGGGTCGTGAACTTCGACGATCAGAAGGTCGAGCTGCTCAACATCAAGGGAAGCAACCCCAGCGGGGCGCGGGTCTTGGCGAGCGGGGTCATCAGCCCGCCGGACGAGACCGCCGCGGCGGACATCAACGTGACGGTGGTGGACATCCCGATCGACGCGGCGTTCCGGGAGGCGCTGCCCGAGAAGCGCCGCGTGGTCTACGACGCCCTCGCGGACGAGCGCACCTATAAGGCGATGCTGGACGAGGGCCTCATCCAGACCGCGGCGCAGAAGACCGAGCGCGAGAAGCGCCTGAGCGACCTGCGCACACGCCTCGCGGTGGCGGACCGCCTGGGCGGGGGCGTGAACAGCGTCGAGCAGATGGAGCGCGACGCGGCGGAACTCGAGCGTCTCGTCGCGGTGCCGGTCTTCGAGCTGGGCGGGCTGGCCCAGATGGAGATCCATGTCACGCGGGAACTGGGCGCGGAGGCCGAGACGAAGGCCGACGTTCATCTGACGGCGGACCGGATCGGGCTCATGCTCCGCGCGTTCCCGCTGCCGATCATCGCCTCGCGCGTGGACATGCTACTGGGCGGCTCGCTCACCACGATGAAGCCGATCTCCGTCACCACCCCGCGGGGCGGCAGCGGCGTCGTCACCGGGAGCGTCGGGTACCCCGACGGCGGAGGAATCGTGCCCATGGTCGACATCGCGGCCCGGGGCGTGCCGCTCGACGACCTGTTCGTGCGGGCCCTGCCCGACCCGCCCACCCGCAAGGGCAAGGTGAGCGCCCGGTCGCTGGTCTCGGGCATGAACTTCGCCGGCGTGGTGGACGCGCGGGCGATCGTCCGGGCCGACCCGAAGGACCCCGAGTCCGCGTCGTTCCGCATCGACCTTGGGGCCTCGGGCATCTCCGCCAACCCGGGCGGCGCGGGGCCGGAGATCACCGGGATCGCCGGCGGCGTGAGCGTTTTCGACGGCGCGGTCGAGGTGCCATATCTCAACGGGTGGGTCGGCGGGCGCGAGGTCACCCTGGAAGGCCGGGCGTGGTACGGCGACGGCCCCGGTGTCGTCTCAACCGGGCGCATCGAGTCCGGTTCGCTCGACCTGTCGGTGGCGCTGGACAACCTCATCCGCCCGGCCACGCCGGTGACCGCGGATCGCCTGAGGGCGCTCCGCGAGCGCCACCTGCCCGAGGGGTGCGCCGACGTGAGCCTGAGCGTGGTCGACGCGCCGGAGCGCTCGGGCGTGGTGGCGGAGATCCGGTCGATCGCGGGCGGGGCGTTCGACGCCGCCGGCAAGCGCTTCGCGATCTCCGACGCCGCGGGGCGGATCGGGGCCACCGAACGGGGGATCGAGTTCGACGGGTTCACGATGAGCAGCCCCCCCGCCGCCGCCGGATCGATGACCGGGATGCTGGCGCTGGACGACGCCACGGCGACGACGCTGAGCCTGGAGGCGCGGAACGCGGCGTTCGAGTCGCCCATCGTGCGGGCGCTGGCGGAGATCGCCCGCGGCGACGTGGGCGAGTTCGTCCGCGACGCCGATCCCAGCGGCTTGTTCAGCGCCTCGGTGGTCCACCGCCGGAACCAGCCGGTCGCGGGAACGGTCACCAACTCGGGCTGGATCGAGCCGGCCTCGCTCGCGTTCACGCGTCGGGGCGTGCGGGTGAACCTGCCGGAGATCAGCGGGCGGGTGTCGTTCGACGGCGAGTCAGGACGATTCGAGTCGCTGGTGGCGAAAGCGCCGGCGTGGACGGTGTCGGCGGACGGCGGGTTCGCGGTGGGCGACCGCGCCGGGCTCGACCTCACGCTGTCGGTCAGCGGTGACACCATCGGGCCGGACTTCCGCGCGGCGTTGCCGGCCCATGTCGCGGAGGCCCTGAAGAATGTGGATTTCGGAGAGTCGGGCAAGTTCTCGATGGACGGTGCGACATTGCGGCTGCGCCCCGGTTCGCCGGCGCTGTTCAAGGGCGACATCCACCTCGACGGCGTGGCGCTCAAGCCGGTGGTCGCCGTGACCGACGCCGTTGCGACGGTCAAGGTCCAGACCAGCGAGGAGCCGAACACCGCAAAGCCTGTGGCCCTCGATGTGGACGCCCGGAGTTTCCGCCTGGCCGGGGTCAGGATGGAAGGCGGGCGGGCGGCGCTGGTGGTCGATCCGGAGACCGGTGCGGTGCGGATGGAGCGGTTCGAAGCGGCGTGCCACGGCGGTCGGCTGAGCGCCCGCGCGTCGGTGGGCGGGCGGATCGCGGGCGATTCAAGCGCTGGGCGACCGTACGAGTTCGCCGCGGACCTGTCGAGCGTGGGGTTCGCCGAACTGCTGGACGACCTGATGGCGGGGACGCCCCTCTCGAAGGCGGGCGAGGAGGGGAAGGGGCCGGTCAATCGCGGACGGCTCGACGGGTCGATCGGCGTGGCGGGCGTGCTGGAGCAGCCGCGGTCGCGCCGGGGGCGCGGGCTCTTGCGGGTGCAGGACGGCGAGGTGCTGAACATGCCGGCGGTGGTGCCGATCCTGCGGCTGTCGAACCTGCAGCCGCCGGTGAGCGAGCGGGTGGGTTTCGGGTACGCGGACTTCTATGTGACGGGCGACCGGCTTCGATTCGACGAGTTCACGCTGCAGAGCGAGAGCCTGGCGATCGACGGGCGGGGGAGCGTCACCTGGCCGGGGCTGGAGGTGGAGATGCGGTTCGTGACCCGCAGCCTGAACCGGATCCCGATGCTGACCGACCTGCTGGAGGGCGTGCGTGACGAGCTGGTGACCACCGTGGTCTCTGGTACGCTAACGGACCCAGACCTGAAGTATGAACAGTTGAGCGCGAC
>JAFLCM010000030.1 GCA_017303565.1 Planctomycetota bacterium | reverse complement strand
GTCGGCGTGAAGTCGAGCACGCGGGGGATGACGCGCACGCCGGGGTTGATGCGCTTGAGGCGTGAGGCGGCGGCGTCGGCCTTGGCGCGCCCGGCGCGAGCGTCGTCGTCGTCGAAGAGCGTCTGGCGCTGCAGGTTGGAGGCCTCCACCACGTCGCGGTCGACGATGGTGAGGCAGCCGACGCCGGCGCGGGCGAGGGACTCCGCCGCGACGGTGCCGAGCGCCCCGCAGCCGACGATCAGCGCGTGAGAGGACAGCAGGCGCTGCTGGCCTGTTTCGCCAACGCCCGCGAGGAGCATCTGCCGTGCGTACCGGTCGAGTTTCGCGTCCACGCCGGAGCGTACGCGAGGGGGACGCAAACGGCGGACAAAAATGAAAACGGCCCCGATGAGGGTCGGGGCCGCGTTTCGGACCGTCAGGGGGCTCGGAGCGTGCCTCCTGACCCGTGCCCGGCACCCGGACCTCGCGTCATGCGAACGAGGGCCACGCGCCGTGCGTCGTCACCATCGTAGCGGCACCTGCTCGACAATCTCAAGTCCGAAGGCGTCAAGTCCAGGAAGATCCTTCGGGTGGTTGGTGAGCAGGCGGAGTCGGCGCAGACCGAGTTCGCGCAGCACCTGGCCCCCGATACCGAAGTCGCGCTGCAGCATCGGCGAGTCCAGCGTGCTCAGCGCCGCGTCGGGGTTCGTGCCGGCACGCTCGGTTTCGAGCCGGTCGGCGAGCGATTCCCCCCGCGCCCTGGGGCGCATGTAGACGATCGCCCCGCGCCCGGCCCTTTGGATTGCTCTCATCGAGGCGCGGAGCGCGCCCGCGGTGGCGCCTTCCTTTGACGACCCCAGGTCGCCGAAGACGTCGCCCAAGAGGTTGCGGCGGTGCATCCGCACCAGCGTCGGTTCGGTGGATTCGAGGGCCCGCCCGGTCGCGTCGAGCGCTCCCACGCCGCCGCACGTGAGGGCGATCTGCGGCAACGGGTCCACCACGCTGGAGAACGCGATGAGGCTGAACTCCCCCTCCTCGGTGCGGATGGGCGTGCCGCCGAGCGGCTCGATCCGCTTCACCAGGCGCTCGCGGGCCAGGCGGTATTCGATGACCTGCTCGACCGAGCACATCTTCCAGCCGTGACGCCGGCACATGGCGTCCAGGTCGGGGCGGCGGGCCATCTGCCCGTCTTCGCGGACGATCTCGATGATGAGGGCGGCGGGCCTCAGCCCGGCCAGCCGGCACAGGTCCACGCTGCCCTCGGTCTGACCGAAGCGCACCAGCACGCCGCCGTCGCGCGAGCGCAGCGGGTTGATGTGCCCGGGGCGGACGAAATCGCCCGGGGTCGAGGTTGGATCGACGGCGAGGCGGACGGTGGTGGCCCGGTCGGAGGCGGAGATGCCGGTGCCGACGCCGTGGCGCGGGTGGGCGTCGATGGACACGGTGAACGGCGTGCCTCGGAGGGTGGTGTTGACGGCGGTCTGGGCGTGCAGGTCGAGGCGGTCGCAGTCGGCCTCGGTCAGGCTGAGGCAGAGGTAGCCGCCGGCGAGGCGAGTGAGGGCGTTGATGGCCTCGGGGGTGACGAACTGGGCGGCGAGGACGAGGTCGCCCTCGTTCTCGCGGTCCTCATCGTCGACGAGCACGACCATGCGCCCGGCGCGGAGTTCATCGAGGATCTCTGGGATCGGGCTGAACACGGGCGTCATGCTATGCGTGGCACCGGTTCATCCACGCCCACTGGCGGCGGACGCCCTCCTCGAAGGCGACCCTGGGCGCGTAGCCCAGTTCGGCGCGGCTGCGCGACAGGTCGGCGAAGGTGCGTTCGACGTCTCCGGGCTGGGCCCCGCGCCGGTCGATGACCGGCTCGCGCCCGACCACCCTCGCGACGGTGGCGATCATCTCGGTGAGCGTCACCGGCTCGGAGTTGCCGAGGTTCCACACGCGGCAGCCATGTGCGGGGGCGCGGTCATAGGAGGCGAGCACGCCGTCGACGATGTCGTCGATGTAGGTGTAGTCGCGGCTGGTCGAGCCGTCGCCGAAGACGGGGATGGGCTGGCCCTTGGAGACTTTCTCGAGGAACATCGAGATGGCGAGGCTGGGGCGCTGGCGCGGGCCGAAGACGGTGAAGAACCGCAGGCTGGCGACGGGCATTTTGTAGAGGTGCGAGAACGTGGCGCCCATGAGTTCGCAGGCGCGCTTGGTGGCGGCGTAGGGGCTGATGGGCGTGGAGACGTCCATCGTCTCGCTGAAGGGCGCGGACTCCGCGTTGCCGTAGACGCTGCTGGACGACGCGAGGACGAAGCGCCGGCAGGCGTCGCACTTGCGGGACTCTTCGAGCATCACCGCGGTGGATTCGATGTTGACGCGGCAGTAGAGGGCGGGCATCTCGATGCTTGGGCGCACGCCGCCCTTGGCCCCGAGGTGGATGACGCCTGCGGGGCGGTGCTCGCGCATGAGGCGGGAGACGAGTGCGGCGTCGCCGGCGTCGCCCTCGACCATGGTCAGCGCGCCGCTCGGGCGGGCGCGCCGGACCTCCGCGAGGTTGCGCTCTTTCAGCGCCCGGGGGTACACGTCGTCGAAGTTGTCCAGCCCGATGACGCGGCGTCCCTCGCCCAGCAGGCGCTCGACCACGTGGGACCCGATGAAGCCCGCCGCCCCCGTCACCAGCACCGTTTCTTCCGCGTTCATCTCGCCCAGAGACTACCGCCCCCGAACACGGCGCGCGGTCGCCGACAAAAAAACAAGCAGGGCGCCATCGTCAAACAGCGCCCCGCTGGAGGAGAGAGAGATCGAAATCGTTGGCATCGTATCGTCCGACGCCCGCCGCGTTGATTCGATTTTGCATGAGATGTTCACGCGGGGTTCGGCGGCGGGGGCCCGAAACTCAACGCCGACCTTGGCGAGCGGGAGGGTCAGGGCGCGCCGGCGAGCGGTCTTTCTTGGTCAAAACGCCCGATAATACAAAGATCTTCGATGCTTCAGAGACGTTTCTGTTGAGCACCGCCCCCCGAGCGTGCGAGTCGCCATCCCCCGGTTCTGGCTATGCGTACAAAGTACGAACATGAGAACCGACACCCTTCTCATTTCGGGGTGATTCGCGTGGGAACCATGTTGCGGGACGGCCCGCCTCAGAACCCGATGACGAGCGGCGTGACCGCGATCGTCACCACCGCGCACAGGAGCGTCAGCGGCAGGCCGAACCGCAGGAAATCACCCCAGCGGTAGCCGCCCGGGCCCATCACCATCAGGTTCGTCTGGTAGCCCAGGGGCGTCATGAACTCGCACGACGCCGCCACCGCCACCGCGATCGCGAAGGGGGCGAAACTCAGCCCCTGCTGCTGCGAGACGGCCAGCGCAATGGGGAACACCAGGGCCGCGGCGGCGTTGTTGCTGATCAGCGTGGTGAACCCGAGGCTGAGCGCGTAGACGGCGGCGAGCAGGGCGGTGGGTCCCATCGAGCCCGCCCACGAGATGACGTGGATGGCGATGAAACCGGCCAGCCCGGTCTTGTCCATCGCGCGGGCGATGCCGAACGACGCGGCGATGACGATGAGGACGGGCCACTCCACGCCCGAACGGGCCTGCGGCCCGGTGCAGCAGCGCAGGCCGACCATCGCCGCCGCCGCCGCCATGGCGACGACCATGGAGGGGAAGACGCTCTCCATACTGAGCAGGATGATGGTGCCGATGAGCACAAGCGAGGCGATCCAGGCCTTGTCGTGGCGAAGGGTGGCGGCGCCTTCGAGCTCGCTGACGAGGTAGAAGTCCGGCGCATCGCGGTGGGCGGCGGCGAAGCCCGGTCGGGCCTCCAGCAGCAGCGTGTCGCCGGGGCGGACCACGATCTCGCCGATCTTGCCGGGCAGGCGCGAGCCGGCGCGGTGCACGCCCACGACGACGGCGTTGTACCGCGAGCGGACGCCCGCCTCCTTGATCGACTGGCCCACGAGCGGGCTGGAGGCCGACACCACCGCCTCGTAGAGGCGCATGTTGGGGCGGTAGGCGCTCTCGGCGCTCCCCGCAGCCCCGGGCGATCCGCTCTCCGCCGCTCCCCCGTCCGCGGGAAGCAGCCCCTTGATCTTCTGCAGTTCCGCGACGCTCTCGACGTTGCCGACGAAGACCAGCACGTCGCCGGCCCGGACCACGTGCTCGGGTCCGACGGCGACGATGGAGTCCGCGCCCCGGTCCACGCGGCTGAGGAACGCGCCGGGCAGGTTGCGCAGCCCAGCGGCCTCGATGGTGCGTCCGACGATCGGGGAGCCCGCGGGCGCGACCATCGCCGTCATGTAGCGCCGGGCCTGCTCCGAGGGCGTGCCCCGATGAGAGCGGTCCTTCAGCAGCGCCCTCCCGGCGACGAGCATGTAGGCAACGCCCGCCAGCGCTACCGGCACGCCGACGGGCGCGATCGACCACAGGTGCCACTCTTCGAGGACGGGCGTGCCGCCCTTGCGGTTGTGCTCGACGATCAGGCTCGAGACCACGAGGTTGGTGCTCGTGCCGATGAGCGTGCACACGCCGCCGAGGATGGCCGCGAAACTCAGCGGCATGAACAGGCGCGAAACGGGCACGCCGATCCGGCGTCCCCACTCGCCCACCACGGGCATGAAGGCGGCCACGAGGGGCGTGTTGTTCACGAACCCCGACAGCACCATCACCGGCGCGATCAGCCGAGCCTGCGCCCCCAGCACGGTCTTGGGCCGTCCCAGGAGCCGCGAGGTCAGCAGCGTCATGGCCCCGGTCTCTTTCAGCCCGGTCGCCAGGACGTACAGGAACCCGACGGTCAGGACGCCCGTGTTGCTGAACCCCGCCACCGACTCGGTCGGCGTCACGATCCCGGCGAGCAGCAACATCAGGACCGCGCCCATCATCACGATGTCGGCCCCGAACCGCCCGGTAGCCAGCAGCGCCAGCATGAACAGGATCACGCCGAGGGTGAACCACGCGGACCAGCCGAGCGTGCCCGTGCCCAATGCGCCGGGACCCGTGGCGACGGCGGACGCGAGATGAAGGGCAAGGTCGGTCACGCCCGCGATTATCGGCGAAACACCGGAGGGGCGTCACCGCGACACGGCACCCGGGGGGCTAGAAGCCGGCCTTTCGGCTCCACTTGGGCCCCTGCGGGGTGTCGGTCACCACGACGTTCAGGCGTGCCAGTTCGTCGCGGATGCGGTCGCTCTCGGGCCAGTTCTTCGCGGCGCGGGCCTCGGTGCGGCGGCGGACGAGGTCTTCGATGGTGGCGGCCTCGGGGTCGTCGGCCTTGCCCGCGGCGGCGGGGGTTTCGAGCGCCAGGACGCCCAGCACGTTGTCGATCTCCCGCATCAGGGCGGCATCGGTGCGGGTGGGCTGCGGGGTTCGCCCGATCCAGGCGTTCACCGCCCCCAGCGCCCCGGCGGTGTTGAGGTCGTCGTTCATCGCGTCGGCGAAGCCGCGGCGGGCCTCCTCCGGCGCCACCGCGTCGGCGCTTGGGTTCGCGTCGCCACGGGCGACGAACTCGCGCCACCGCGCCGCCATGCGCTCCGCGTCCTTCAGCCCCTGCTCGGTGAAGTTGGCGTTCGAGCGGTAGTGGGTCTTGATGAGTTCCAGGCGGATCGCCGCGGGGCTGAAGCCCTTGCTCACCAGGTCGCGGAGGGTGAAGAAGTTGCCCTTGCTCTTGCTCATCTTCGCGCCCTCGACCTGGAGGAAGCGCGGGTGGAACCAGTGGCGGGCGAAGCGGGGGGGCTCGTTCCCCGGCGTGCCGCCGGCGCACCGCGACTGGGCGATCTCGCACTCGTGGTGGGGGAAGATGTTGTCCTCGCCGCCGGAATGCAGGTCGATCTGCTCGCCGAGGAGCGCCCTGGCCATGGCGCTGCACTCGATGTGCCAGCCGGGGTAGCCCTCGATGAGGCCGAAGCGCTCAGCGTCATCGCGGTCGCGGCCCGCGAGCACCTTTAGGGGGTCCCAGCGCATCAGGTGCGTGCGGTCGCCCTTCCAGAGCATGAAGTCCGCGGGGTGCTTCTTGGCGGCCTGGGCGGCGGCGTTCACCCGCCCGCCCGCGCCGCTCCTGATGCGGTCGAGGGTGTTGCCGCTGAGTTGCCCGTAGTCGGGGAAGGTCTGGGTGTCGAAGTAGACGACGCCGCCCTGCTGGTAGGCGTGGCCGCGGCGCAGCAGTTCCACGATCATCGCGAGCATCTCGGGGATCATCCGCGTCGGGCGCGGCATCACCTTGTCGCGGGCCTTCTCGTCCCCCGCGCGCTTCACCGCGTCGTCGGCATCGGCGACGACCCTCATCCCCAGCGAGCGGGCGTCCTGCAGGAAGCGCCCCGCGTAGTAGTCGGCGATCGCGGTCGGGCTGGACGAGTCGATGGTCGCGGCGACCTCGGGCGGGAGTGTGCCGGACTTCTTGTCCTGAGCGAGGCGGCGCCGGGCCTCCTCCATCTTGTCCTCGCCCCCGCCGTCCGCAGCCGAGTCATCGACCATGTGCCCGACGTCGGTGATGTTCATCACCTGGCGGACCTTCAGGCCGGGGCCCAGCGGCGATTCCAGCCATCGGCGCAGCACGTCGGCGGCGAGGAAACTCCGGAAGTTCCCGATGTGGGCGAAGTCGTACACCGTAGGGCCGCAGGAGTAGAACGTGGCCTCCCCCGGCTTCAACGGCTCGAAGGGCTCGACCTCATTGCTCAGCGTGTTGAACAGCCGCAGTCCCAAGCCCGTGCCTTTCCCTCTGGTTCCGCCCCGGTGTTCAGGGCTTCTCCGCCGGCGCTTCCTCGCGGTCCCCGGCGGGCACCTCGCCAGCGGGGGTGCTTTCCTTCGCCTCGATCCGCAGCTTGACGACGCGCGTCGGTTCGGCCTCGAGCACGGTGACGAGGAACCCCTCGCCCTCGGCGACCTCGCCCGCGACGGGGATGTGCCCGAGCGTGGCCATGACGTAGCCGCCGATGGTGTCGTAGTCCTTGCCCTCGGGCACCTCGACGCCGAGGGGTTCGAGCGCTTCGTTGACGTCGTAGATCGACGCCCGCGCGTCCGCCTCCGCGGTGCGGCCGGCGGAATCGAGATGGACCGACGGCGGGGCGTCCTCGGGGAGTTCGTACTCGTCCTGGATCTCGCCGAACACCTCTTCGACGATGTCCTCGACCGTGACCACGCCCGCCGTACCCCCGTACTCGTCGGTGACGACCGCGATGTGGACCTTCTGCTTGATGAGTTCGTCGAGAAGTTCGCGGACGGGCTTGGTCTCGGGGACGAAGAGGGCCGGGCGCAGGACGGACTTGAGGCGGAAGGCCCGCCCCGCGCCCTTCACGCCGTCGCCCGCGAGCCAGCGCATCAGGTCCTTGATGTAGAAGATCCCGACGACGTGGTCGACGGTGCCCTCGAAGACCGGGATGCGGGAGTGCCCCACCTCGCGGACGATCTTGATGATCTTGCCCAGGTCGTCGGTGAGTTCGATGGCCTCGATGTCGGTGCGGGGCGTCATGATCTCCGCCGCGGTCGTGGAGCCGAACTCGACCACCGCCTCGATCATGTCGCGCTCTTCTTCGGCGATCGCCCCTTCGCGTTCGCCCTCCGCCGCCGCGGAGAGGAGTTCTTCCTTGATCTCGTCCTTCTCGGTCTGGGCCTCGGCGCCGACGAGGCGGCGGATCGCCTCATCGACCACCCACAGCGCCCGGATCGGCCACGCCAGGATGTAGATCGCCCGGATGAGGTCTGAGGTGCCGACGACCACGCGCTCGGCGGCGTGGCGCGCGATGCTCAGGGGGATCACCAGGCCCATGACGTACAGGTACGCCCACGCCCCCAGCACGCCGAAGATCAGCCGCACCGGGCTGACCCCCGCGCCCTCGGGCTGAAAAACCCCCGCGACCACCAGCATCGACGCGGTGACCGCGACGCTCGACGCCACCCTGACCGCCCCGAGCGCCAGGACGTGCCCGTCCTGGTCTTCGATGATCGGGTCCACCCGCTTGCGGGCGCTGCCGCCGATCGCCAGTTCCTCGAGTTTCACCAACGAGTAGTCGCGCGTGGCGTAGTACAGCAGCGCCGCGATGAGGTTCAGCGTGCACGAGGCGAACAGAATGATCCCCACGGTGGTCAAGGGTGCGCCCCCGGGCCCGGTTCCGGCCGCGAACCCCGTGCATCGTGGAAGGTCGCGCCGACGCCGATCGCTTCGAGCACGGCGTCCTCGGCCTCGTGCATCTTCTCGTAGTCCCCCTGGTCGTGGTCGTCGTGGCCCGTGCAGTGCATCACGCCGTGGACCGCGTAGAGCAGCAGTTCCCGCCGCGCCTCGTGCCCGCGCTCCCGGGCCTGGCGCTCGGCCTCATCGACGCAGACGAGGATGTCCGTGTCCAACGGGCCTTCGCCCCCGTCGCGCAGGTCAAAGGTCAGCACGTCCGTGGTTGTCGGGTCGTCCATGTAGCGGGCGTGGGCGGCGGACATGTCCGAGTCCCGCACGCTGACCACGCGAACCTCACCAGAAAGTCCGAGGTGTGCCGCCGCGACTTGCAGGTGATGCCCCAGCCAGACCCGGTCCGGGTCGCTCAGGCGGCCCGATCGATCCTCCCAGGTCGCCCGGACGGGCGTGTCCGCGCCGGCGGGCCGGGGATTTGGGTTGGTTTTTGATCGGTTCATGGCGGATCGGATGCAGCGTCCATTATGGAGCGGCACCGTGTGCATTTCCACAGGCGTTCGGAGCGCGTCGGGCGGTTCGGCCCGCCCGTACTCGGAGTGGTTGACGGATGCCGCCCCACGACGAATGCGAAGTGTTTTTCCCGGACGCGTGCCCCTGGCGGGATCACCGCCGCGCCCGACGAGCCTCGCCGACCATCCGCAGCGCCTCAGAAATCGACCGGTCCAGGTCGTCGTTGACGAGGAACGCGTCGTAGGCGCCGCAGCGCTTCGCTTCGGCGATCTCGCCCTGGGCGAGTTTGAACCGGCGCTGGATGACCTCCTCCGCCTCCCGCTTCCGCGAGCGCAGGCGGGCGAGCAGCACGTCCTCGCTGGGCGGGAGGATGAACAGCGCGAAAGCCCCGGGCATCTTCCCCTTCACGCTCTTGGCCCCCTGCACGTCGATCTCGAGGATCATCAGCCGCCCGCGGGACAGTTGGGCCTCCACCGGGGCCCGCAGCGTGCCGTAGCGGTTCCCCGCGTACACCGCGGTCTCCAGGAACTCCCCGGCGGCCTCGCGGCGCAGGAACTCCTGCTCCCCGATGAAGTGGTAGTCCACCCCGTCCACGTCGGCCTCGGTCTTGGGGCGCGTCGTCGCCGACACGCTGAACACCGCGTCCGGGATCGAGCGCTCCACCGCCCGGGTGATCGTCGTCTTCCCCACGCCCGACGGCCCGGAGATGATCAAGAGCATCCCGTTGTCGGTGTCGGTGGCGAGCCGGTGCGTCGTCATGGCGGGGAGTCTACCGGTCGGGGGCGCCGGGTCGCCGGCAGTGAACAGCCGCCGACGACGCGGCT
The DNA here is from genome assembly GCA_017303565.1 of Planctomycetota bacterium. Taxonomy (GTDB): domain Bacteria; phylum Planctomycetota; class Phycisphaerae; order Phycisphaerales; family UBA1924; genus JAFLCM01. The sequence continues at coordinate 2,557 of JAFLCM010000030.1, read as the reverse complement.
TCCCGGAATCCCCTTGACTCCGCCGGTTCTCGGGCCACACTCGGGATAGCACAGAGAAGGAGTTTCTCCGCCATGACCATCCGCACGACCTTTCCGGCGATCGCCGCGCTCGCGCTGACCGCCGCGTCCTCCCCCGCCGCCACGTTCACCGACGAGACCGCCTGGCGGGCCGGGGTGGGCAACGTGTGGTCGCAGGACAACTTCGAGGACTATTCCAACCCGCAGTCGCTGACCTCGATCCCCGCGCTGGGACTCACACTCGACGCGCTCACGAACGGGGCGCTGCCGACGGTCCGGTCGGTGTTCAGCGTCGGCGGGCAGTCGCAGACCGGTCCCAACGTCTTGCTCAACGGGCCCGCGTTCCCCGGCAACGGCGTGATGACGCTCCGCCCCGACTCCGGCCTGGTCTACGCGCTGGGCTACTGGAACGTCGGCGGGGACGACCGCACCCGCCTCGCGTTCCACCGCGCCAACGGAACCACCATCGAATCCGTGGATACCGCGGTGGGCCTCCCCAACAACAAGGGGTTCCAGGGCCTCGTCAGCGCCGAGGGCGCCGCGTATGTGACCATCACCCCAATCGCGGGCAACGGGTGGATCTCGATCGACGACCTGCAGGTGGCGGTTCCGGCGCCCGGCGCGGGCGGCGTTCTCGCGCTCGCGGGCGTGGGACTTTTGCGCCGGCGCCGCTGAACCGGCGGCTCAGCCCGCGAACTCAAACCAGGAACAGCAGCGTCATCGCGACGAACAGCGGCAGCAGCACCGCCGCGGCGTAGCCCATGTAGCCGAAGAAGCCGGGCATCTTGACGCCCGCCTCCTCGGCGATGGCCTTGACCATGAAGTTCGGCCCGTTGCCGATGTACGTGCACGCGCCCATGAAGACCGCGCCCAGGGACACCCCCGTCAGCAGGTCGTCGCGGATGCGGTCGCCCGAGGCCAGCGTGATCTCGTGCAGCCCCGCCGGGTTGGGAGCTGAGAGCGCCGTCTGGAAGAACACCGCGTAGGTCGGCGCGTTGTCGAGCAGGCTCGACAGCGTGCCGGTGGCCCAGAAGAACTGCCAGGCGGAGGTCAGCCCCAGTTCGCCGCCGCGGGCCGAGAGGATCTCGAGCGGGATCTGCAGCGCCACGAAGATGCCCAGGAACAGGGCCGCCACCTCCGCGATCGGGAACAGGTCGAACCGGTTCTCGTGGCGAAGGCCCTTCTTCGTGGTGAGGAAACTCAGCGCCACAAGCCCGAGCATCACCCCCTCGCGCACGAGCGGCGGGACCGTCCACGACGTGCCCGGGAACACCGACCCCGGCGCCAACAGCGCCACCGACAGCACCACCCCGATCAGCCACGGCACGTTGATCAGCCCGAGCACCGCCACGTGGTGCGGCGTGTCGTCCGATTCCACCTCCGTCGTGTGCTGCCTCTGCTCACGCTTGAGCATCCACGTATCGAAGAGGAAGGTGATCACCAGCAGCGCCACCAGCATGAACGCCCACTCCTTCCAGAGGGTGAGCGTCCAGAGGAACGGCACGCCGCGCAGGAACCCGACGAACAGCGGGGGGTCGCCGATGGGCAGCAGCGTGCCGCCGATGTTCGAGACGATGAAGATGAAGAACACCACCGTGTGGGCCTTGTGCTCGCGCTGCTTCAGGGCTCGCAGCAGCGGGCGGATCAGGAGCACCGACGCGCCGGTGGTCCCGATCAGGCTGGCCAGCACGCCGCCGATGGCCATGATGGCGGTGTTGATCGCGGGCGCCCCGCTCATCTTCCCGCGCACCACGATGCCGCCGGCCACGGCGTAGAGGCTGAACAGCATGACGATGAAGGGCAAATACTCCCACGCCGAGTTGAGCGCCGCCCCGATCAGCGCGTCGAAGCCCGGCCCCGTCGCGGCGTACTTCCCGCTCGAAAGGTCGAGGGGGCGTCCCAGCGCCGACATGATCGAGGTCACGAAGCCGCCGTGCAGGTGGACGCCGTACCCGCGCGTCCAGTAGTGGACGAGCACCACGCCCGCGACCGCGACCGAGACGAGCAGTTTGCTCTGGTTCGAGTGCCACCAGTGGCTCGTGGCCTTGACGAGGGGCAGGATCGCGACGCACAGCAGCAGCGCGACGAACGGGAGCGTCCAGATCAGCGAGGGAACGCCGCCCGCCGACAGGGTGTGAAGGCCTTCCATCATGGTGCGGAGGATACGGCGTCGCCCGGCGAGTGTTCGTCCCGCGGCCTCTTGCTCTCCCGCGACCCCTTAGCCTCCCGCGCCCCACGACAGCGCCGGGTCGAGCACGCGGACGCCGGGGCGCGAAGCCAGCCGGCGCGCCAGCGCGTCCATGAGCAGCCGCTCCTGGCGCTCCCGCGCATCGCGCTCCAGCAGCGCGTCCGCGTCGGCGCCGGGCGTTTCAGCGGGGCTGACGCCCTCCACCAGCACGAGCGCGAACCCGCCGTCGACCGACACCGGCCCCGCCACCGTGCCAACACTCGCCGACTCGATCGCCCGGCGCAACGCCACGGGGTAGGCTGGGTCGGCGGCGCTGACGTTCCCGATCAGACCCCCCCGGGCCGCCGACGT
>JAFLCM010000003.1 GCA_017303565.1 Planctomycetota bacterium | reverse complement strand
GTGAACACCCTCGATCTCGCCTTCATTCTGGGCGTGTTCGGGTCGGCGTGCTGAACAGGTCCCTCCCGGCACCGAGCAGATTTTGGGCCTGCCCCCCAGGACCCCCGAACGGTCCGGACGCGAACAGTGTGTCAAGCGGGGTAACTTGGAGACGGACGTGGCCAACTCACGCCAATTCCCGACTCGGACCTTGGAGAACCCCCGGAAACGCCGATGAACCGATCCCCTGTCCCGGTCAAATCGGGGTGCTCCGATCGTCGGGACATGAACGCCGTGTTTGGATTTCGCTTGCACCCCCTGTTTCTTGGTTGATAATAGATGAGCAGCAAGGCCTCCCCAATCCGGGCGACGTGTCAAAGCCTGTCGTGTCGACGGTCGTCTCAAAGCCTGATGGTGTGTGTGATTCGACCTCTTTGTGTGTGATTCCCGAGCCGGGGTGTGACCCGGCTCGTTGTGTCGTGTGTGTGGAAAGCCCCTTCATCCAGCGTTCCTCAACCGTGGCCGGTTCCCGTCCGGGCGTTTCCGGACGAGCGCCTTCACGGCAGAGGAGTGAAAGGAGTGAGAGCAGTGGGAAATTGTAAGAGTCTGCTGGCCATGGCCAGCGGCGTGCTGGCTCTGGCCGGCATCGCGGTCGGCGAGACCAACGTGATCAACTCGCCGATGAGCATCAATCCGACCGGTGCCGGCAACCAGGCCGGCATCAACCCGAAGAACCTGGTCAAGACCAAGGTTCGCATCCGGCTGGCCGCCGAGGAAATCGGCAACATGGACCAGTTCCTGCGTGAGACCGGCCCCATCGCCGATCCCACCGCGTGGCAGAACCAGAACCAGTTCGAGGACGCCCAGGTCTGCGCGATCTGCCCGCCCTCGGTTCCCCTGCCCAGCCTGAACAACCGCGAGACGGCGCTGCCCACCGCGTGGACGACCTACGGCGACGCGTTCGCCTCGGCGTCCGGTTCGCTGGCCAACGGCTGGCTCCGCGACCAGGGCTGCTTCATCATCATCGGCTGCTTCGGCACCACCGCCGGCCAGGGCGCCAACGCCCTCCAACTGCCCGCGGCCTTCACCGCCACCAGCTCGCTGGTCCCCACCGGCAGCCTCTGCGGCTACATCTCGAACTTCAACGCCCCCAACGACGCGGCCGCCACCGGCCCGACCGTTTTCGCCATTCCCCCGGCGAACGAGCCCAACGGCCCGACCTTCAACAACCTGCCCCCCAACGCCACGCACCCCTCGTGCGTGAACCAGGGCTCGGTGGCGACCCTCAACAACCAGCGCGACCAGGACTACCTGCGCATCCAGGTCCCCGCGGGCGGCATCGACAACTTCCGTCTCTTCGTCACCGCTGAGAACGAGTTCGAGGCCTCCCTCATCTGCAACAACCAGTACCCGCAGCCCGGCGTGGTCAACGGCTGCTGGACAGACCCGAACTCCACCGGCCCCGAGGCCGAGTTCGGCTTCGTCCCCGCCTTCGGCGGCGTTGACGACGCGGCCGCCACCAACGCCACCGAGGGTCGCAAGAACCTCACCTGGGCGTGGCCCCGCTTCATCCCCTCCGGGTTCAACCTCGGCGAGGGCGAGTACCTCATCACCGTCCGTCCCAAGGCCTTCGCGTCGCTCGACCCACCGAGCGTCGCGCTGCCCCCCACCACCAAGTACCAGATCCAGATCCAGGGCGCGGTTGCGGTTCCCGTTGTCGGCGCTTGCTGCACGGTGAACAACAACGGCTGCTTGGACAACGTCGCCAGCGACGTCTGCGAGAACACCAACAACGGCGTGTTCCGCGGCGAAGCCACGACCTGCGCCGCCATCAACAGCGGCACCGTCCCCTGCAACCTGACCTGCGCCGGCACCAACGAGGGCACCAGCCGCGACTGCCCCAACTCGACCGATCAGAACATCGGTTGCAGCGCCGTGGGCGGCCTGCTCGACCTCATCAACGCCGGCCAGACCATCTGCGGTCGCTCCGGCGGCACCAACGTCGGCACCGGCAACCTCGACATCGACTGGTTCGAGTACACCGCCGGCGCTGCGCAGGAGTCCCTCAAGTTCCTGCTCAGCAACGAAGCCCCGATGTCCTTCTTCTTCTTCTACGTCGACGGCAACGCGCCCGATCCCTGCGAGACCGGCACCGGCTTCGGCTTCTCGTTCGACGCCTCGCGCAACAGCGAGATCGAACTCTGCGTCGCCGCCAACCAGACCGTCTACGTCGCCGTCCTGCCCGCCATCTCGCCCTCGCCCTGCGGTGACAACACCGGCGGCGGCTCGGGCAACGGCATCGGCTACAGCCTGACCCTGCAGACCGGCGCGTGCCTCACCGCCGCGTGCTGCACCGCGTCCGGCACCTGCTCCGACCTGACCGGCCCGGCGTGCTACGCCGCGGGCGGCGTCTCGGTCGCGGGCACCTCCGCCGCTTCCAGCGTCAACTGCGCCAACTTCACCTGCTGCTCCGATGCGGCCATCTGCACCGGCACCAACACCACCGAGGCGGCCCTGCCCCGCACCCCCGCGGGCGGTCCCAGCAGCGAGACCTGCGTCGACGCCACCAACTACCAGACCCGCACCGACCTCTACAACGGCGGCTGCGACAACACCGGCGCGACCTTCAGCGTCGCCACCGCCGGCAACGTGATCTGCGGCAAGAGCAACTCCTACTTCTTCGTCGGCGACGCCGACTGGTACGCCGTCACCACCACCAGCGAGTCCTACGTCGGCGCCGCGGTCAACGGCCGCATGGACCTTGACATCTCCATGTACAAGGCTCCCACCGGCGGCGGCTGCCCCAGCGATGCCGCCGGCCTCGACGCTCTGCTCGTCGAGTCCTCCGCCGTCGCCATCAACGAAGGCCCCGGCTGCGCCGACACCACCATCGTCGGTGACTGCCTGCCCGCCGGCACCTACTACTTCCGCGTCGAGTCCCGCTTCTCCAACATCTACGACGTGCCCTGTGTCTCCGGCTCCGGCGCCAACTACAAGCTCCAGATCATCTCCAACTTCTGCATCGCTTCCAGCAACGTGGCCTGCACCGGCACCGCTGAGAACGAGGCCAACTGCCAGGAGACCAACTCCAACGGCGGTTGCAACACCGAGCCGACCCCCAACTTCGGTTCCATCGCCTGCAACGGCACCGTCTGCGGCACCGCCGACCTCCTGGCCGGCACCCGCGACACCGACTGGTACCAGATCGCCCACACCGGCGGTCAGTTCAAGGTTGAGACGACCGCGGCCTTCTGGTCCATCGTTTCGATCTTCAAGCCCGGTACCACCGGCCCCGCCGGCTGCGACGACGCCACCTTCGTTGACGGCCGCGAGTTCATCGCTCCCGGCACCCCCGTCACCATCACCATCCCCGCCCTGGCCGCCGGCACCTACTGGGTTGTCGTCGCCCCGGACTTCGATGGCACCAGCCGCGTCTGCTGCGCGATCGCCCCGGGCAACACCGCCTCCGGTTACAGCCTGAAGGTCTCGTGCACCCCCACGTGCGCCTGCTTCTTCGACCTGACCGGTGACTGCATCGTCAACACCGCCGACCTCACGGCCTTCCTCGGCCAGTTCGGCAAGACCTGCGCCCAGGTCGCTCCCGCCCGCTGCGCCGACGTCAACAACGACGGCGTCGTGAACACCGCCGACCTGACCGGCTTCCTCGGCCAGTTCGGCAAGAACGGCAACACCAACCCCGGCGTCTGCCAGTAATCCCCACAGGGATTCCTGAACAGCGACAGGGTCTGATGTGAAACGACCGGCGGGAAGGGAAACCTTCCCGCCGTTTCTTTTTATTGCCCGAAGACCGCGAACAGCCAGCCTCGTCCGTGTTGGCTCGTCGCGTTGCGCCGACGAGCGCTCAGGCCGGAACTACGCGCGCCACCACCCGCCCGATCGACCGCGTGAACACCACGCCCGACGGGAACGCCCGCAGCCCCTCGGCCCGCAGCGCCGGCGCGTGATCACGCAGGTAGGCGTCGAGCGACTCACGGTCACGGAACACGTACCGGCACTCGATCACCGGTCGCTCGGCGTCGAGCCGCACCACCTCCGCCCGCACCCCGCCGTGAGCCAGCACCCGGGCCGCGTGGTCGCCGGAGCCGGCGAGCCAGTCGGCGTACCGCTCGGCAACGGACTCGCTGTCAAACTCCGCCCGCACGGTGTACGCCGCTTCGCTCATGCGGGGACTCTATGGTTGCCCCGCATCGCGCGCAACAAACTCTCGCACGGAGGCGTCATGGGCTGGTGGCTCGCCGACCTCTTTCACGACAACAAGGCGCTGCTGGTCTCCCACATCGTGTGGGTGATCGGCTCCATCTGCCTGCACGAGCTCGCCCACGGCTGGGCCGCCATCCGCATGGGCGACCGCACGCCCATCGAGTCGGGGCACATGACCTGGAACCCCATGGTGCACATGGGCCCGACCAGCCTGATCGTGTTCCTCATCATCGGGTTCGCGTGGGGCGCGATGCCCGTGAACCCGTCGCGCCTCCGTGGGCGCCACGCCGACGCAATCGTCGCCTTCGCCGGCCCGGCGATGAACCTGCTGCTCGCGGCGTTCTCGATCGTCGCGCTCGCGCTGTGGAGCAAGTACGCCACCGGGCTCGACCCCGGGCTGTACGACAACTTCACGGTTTTCTTCCTCGCGGGCGGGTTCCTGAACCTGGTGCTCGCCGCCCTCAACCTGCTGCCGATCCCGCCCCTCGACGGGTCGCGGATCGTGGCGAGCTTTTCGCCGTGGTTCCGGAATCTGCTCGACCAGCCCAACGCGATGATGGTGGGGCTGGTCTTGGCGGTGATCGCGATGAACGTGTTCGGGGGGCCCGTCTCGAGATTCGCGACCGACACGGTCACGGCCTGTGTCACCGCGATCCGCGGTGTTCTGCCTTGATTTCAGGTATCTGATAGGGCGTCGGTTTGGCGGAGCGAGTCTTGCGTTCACTGGGCGGAGCGCGTACACTCTCCCTCCCCCCTGACGGCGTCCGTGCGCCTGCGGGGGCGAGGCAAGACACCGCCGTCAGCCCCCTGGAAGGGCGCGGCCCAGACACCGGAGCCTGGCTCAGATGGTCCGAATCCGACTCAAGCGGATGGGGCGTCGCAACCGCCCGTTCTACCGCATCAACGCGATCGAGAAGCGCAACAAGCGCGACGGCGAGGTTCTGGAGAACCTGGGCTGGTACGACCCCATCGCCGCCGAGGGCAAGCAGGTCATGCTCAAGGAAGAGCGGATCAAGCACTGGCTGAGCAAGGGCGCGCAGGCGTCCGAGACGGTCAGCACGCTCCTGGCGAAGGCGAACCTGATCGACGCGGCCAAGTGGGCGGCGTTCGTGAAGCTGCGCACCGACCGCCGCGCCGCCGCCCGCGTCAAGCCCGAGGGCGAGGCCAAGGCCGGCGCCAAGGCCTGATCGTGACCGGACGTGAAGCCGCTCCGCACTGACCCCGCGCTCCGCATCGACATTCTCACGCTGTTCCCGGAGATGTTCGAGCCGGTCCTGTCGGCCAGCATCCTCGGGCGGGCCCGCGAGGCGGGTCTGGTCGAATGGACCATCACCGACATCAGGAGGTTCGCGAACAACAAACACGCCAAGGTCGATGACCGACCCTTCGGGGGCGGGCCGGGCATGGTGATGATGTGCCAGCCGGTCTGGGACTGCGTGACGAGCGTCGAAGCGCAGGACCCCCGCCCGGCCAAACGCGTGCTCCTGACGCCCCAGGGCGTCCCGCTCACGCAGAGCCTGGTCGAGTCGCTCGCCGCGGAGCAGCGCCTGCTGCTGATCGCGGGCCACTACGAGGGCATCGACGAGCGTGTGATCGAACGATTGGCCCCGCTGGAGGTGAGTGTCGGGGACTTCGTGGTGTCGGGGGGCGAGTTGCCCGCGATGATGCTCGTTGACGCCGTCGTCAGGCTCATCCCGGGGGCGTTGGGGCACGAGGCCTCGGCGAGCGAGGACAGTTTCAGCCCCGTCGAGACCACGGAAGGCTCGAAGCGGCTCCTCGATTGCCCGCACTACACCCGTCCGCGGGAGTGGGAAGGGCGGACCGTCCCCGACGTCCTGATCGGCGGGGACCACCGGAAGGTCGCCGACTGGCGGCTGGAACAGAAACTCGAGCGGACCCGGGCCCGCCGCCCGGACCTGCTCTCGGAAGGCGAATCTCCACGGCGGACTTGACCAGGCGGGCCTGTCCCGCGAACACTTCAGACCCCCCGGCACCCCGGAACCCCGGAATCCAGGTATCCCCGGACCCCGGCCCCGCGGACGAAACGACTCAGAAACGACAGCGCTCCGGCGCTCCAACCGCAGGATGACACCCATGGGCATTCAGCAGATTCTCGAATCGGTGACCGAGTCGCAGGTGAAGCAGGGCCTGCCGCGCATGGACGTCGGCGACACGATCAACGTGCACTGCCGCATCATCGAGGGCGACAAGGAGCGCATCCAGGTGTTCCAGGGCGTGCTGATGTCCCGCAAGGGCCGCGGCCCGCAGGAGATGATCACCGTCCGGCGCATCGTCGACAACGAGGGCGTGGAGCGGACCTTCCCGATCAACTCGCCGAAGATCTCGGAGTTCGAGGTCGTCCGCCGTGCCGACGCCCGCCGCGCCAAGCTGTACTTCCTGCGTGACCGCAGCGGCAAGAGCCGCCGCCTCCGCGACCGGCGCCGCGGCCTCAAGCACGTGGCCGGCCTCAAGACCGCCGAACACGCCTGAGGCGTCGTGCGCCCGGTGCCCATCCCACGTTCCTTCGCGCCGCCCCGCCTCCGGGGCGGCTTTGCTTTGGCGCTCGCGGGCGTGGCGTTGGCAACGGCGCTCGGTGGTGAGCCGCCCGCCGCCAAGCCCTCCGCGGGCCAGCCAGACGCTCCGGCGACTCCGCCCGCGACGACCGCTCCGGTCGAAGTGTTCCCCGGTGTACGCCTCGACAAGGCGGCGCAGGCCGTCGAGTTCGACGCCGAGGTGATCGCCGACCTGAGCGATCCGAAGAAGGTGCTGTACCTCGAGGTGCTCGCCTGCCCGCGCGACACGAAGGAGCACGAGTCGCTGGTGTACACGCGGGTGAAGCCCTCGCAGGTGCACGCGGCGCTGCTGGCCGCCGGGCTGAGACCCGGAACGCCGGTGACGTGGCGGACCGAGGGCGGCAGGACGGTTTCCACTCCGCCGAAGGGCGACCCGGTCCGCGTGGAGTTCCGCTGGCGGGACCCGGCCACGAGCGAAGAGAAGGCCGCATCGCCGCTGGAATGGGTCGTCAACGCCAAGGCGTCGCGCCGCGCGTCCGAGGAGCCTTCGGGCTTTGTTTTCGCGGGGTCGGCGATGATCAAGCGCCCGGACGGCACCGAGCGCTACGACGCCGACGCCGCGGGCACGCTGGTCGGCCTCGCGAGTTTCGGATCCGAGGTGATCGCGTGGACCGGCGTGTTCAGCCCCGAGTCGAGCGTGGCGGAGCCGGTGTGGACCGCGGACCGGGCCCGCGTGCCCGCGCTGGGCACGAAGGTGACGGTGCGGATCGCGCCCGAGCCCGACCTCAGGCCCAAGCCCGGCCCCAGGCCCCAGCCGAAGCCCGAAGGGGCGAAGCCGTGAGCACGCTCCGCGTCAACGAGGTGTTCTTCTCGATCCAGGGCGAGTCCACCCGCGCCGGCAGGCCGTGCGTGTTCATCCGCCTCGCCGGCTGCCACCTCCGCTGTTCGTACTGCGACACCGAGTACGCGTTCCACGAGGGCACGACCCGGCCCATCGATGAACTTGTCAAGGAGGCGCTCTCGCACCCGACGAACCTGGTCGAGATCACCGGCGGCGAGCCGCTGCTCCAGCCGCGCGTCCACGATCTGATGCGCCGCCTCTGCGACGCCGGCAAGACCGTCCTCATCGAGACCAGCGGCGCCTGCGACATCGACGCGGGCGGCGCGTGCGATCCCCGCGTCGTCCGCATCATGGACCTGAAGACCCCCGGCAGCGGCGAGAGCACCCGCAACGACTGGGGCAACATCGCCCGCCTGAAGAATCACGACGAGGTGAAGTTCGTCGTCTGCGACCGGGCGGACTACGAGTGGGCACGGGACCGGATCAAGGAGCACGCCCTGACGGGGCGTGTTCACGCCGTGCTCATGAGCGCGGTCTTCGAGCAGCCCAAGGGCCTCGAAATCCTTGGCCAGAAGGGTCTGGCCATGCGTGACCTGGCCCGCTGGATCCTCGAAGACGGCCTCGACGTCGTCATGCAGACGCAGCTGCACAAGTTCATCTGGGAGCCGCAGACCCGCGGCGTGTGACGCCTAGGGTTCCACGCCATGCACGTCCGCCTGGTCAAGTCGTTCGATTTCGAGGCCGCCCACTGGCTTCCCTCCTTTCCCGAGGGGCACAAGTGCCGCCGCCTGCACGGGCACTCGTTCCGCGTCGACGTGGTGGTGGCGGGGGAGGTGGCCCCGGAGAAGGGCTACCTGATGGACTACGGTGAGATCAAGGCCGCCATCGAGCCGGTGCGCGCGAAACTCGACCACTTCTGCCTGAACGAGGTCGCCGGGCTGGAGAACCCGACCAGCGAGGTCATCGCGGCGTGGGTGTGGGCGAAACTCAAGCCGACGCTGCCGATGCTGGCCGAGGTCGTCGTACACGAGACGTGCACGAGCCGGTGCCATTACGCGGGGGGGTGAGAGGGGATTTCGCCCGTGTATCCGGCCTTGAGCGGCTGCGTCCGGCGCTACCCTCACCAGGCGTGCTGATCCTCCCACGGCTCCGCACCCACCCCCGCCGCCTCCCATTCCGGCAGACGCTGGTCAACCGCCGCTGAGCCAATCGCGCTCATCGCCCGCTCCGTCACCAGATCCGCCAGGCGCGGGGCGAGCGCCAGTTTCGTCGGCCAGGCGCTGATGACCGGGCCTTCGACCAGGAGCGTGGCGTCATCGGGGCGGAGTGCCCCGGGGGCTTTCATCTCCGCCCGATCCGCCCGGTAGGTCGCCCACTCGGCGCGTGAGAGGTCCACGCCCGGCAGGCACGCGGCGAGCTCGCGCTTGGCGTGGGCGATCAGGTCCTCGGGCGTGCGGTGCACGCCCTCCTCGGCGAGTTGGCCGCCGACCTGCCAGACGGTGCGGCCCGCCGAGTCCTTCGCCGTGGTGATGGTGACGCGGGTGACGGAGCCGTCGACGCAGTGGCCGTTGAGTTCCGGCAGTTCGCCCCGCATCATGACTTGGTGCAGGGGGCGCACCTGGGTCTGGTTGGGCTGGAGGCCGAGGCGGTCGCGGAGCATCGCGTTGCCCGCGCCCGCCGTCAGGACGAGCGTGCGGGGCAGGAGCACCGGCGCATCCGGCGCGGCGGCATCGACCGTGACACGGACCCGCGTGTCGTCGCGATCCACGCTTGCCCGGGGCGCGAGCCACACGCGCCCCGCGTGCCTCGCCGCCAGTGCGCTCAGGACCGAGGCCACGTCGATGACCTGCTCTTCCAGCCTTGCGACCGTGCCGGGGACGTGGCGGAGCGCCTCGGGGCGTTCCCCCGAGTGGAGCGTGGTCGGCGTGACGCGCAGGCCCACTTTCGCGCCGATCATGGCGACTTTCGACGAGAGCGACTCGGTCCGCCACAGGTGGCAGTGGGGGGCGCGGAGTTTCGCCCGTGAAAGATCCGGCTCGGCCTTGCCGGCGAGGCACGCCCGCCAGCGGTCGGGCATGTCGCGGACCGCCTGGGCGGCGGGGTTCAAGAGGCCGGAGAGCGTGTACTTGAGCCCGCCGTGGATGATGCCCTGTGACCACAGCGTCTGGCCCTGACCCAGGGCGGCGCGCTCGAGCAGGACGGCGTGGACGCCGCGGCGGCGGAGGGTGTCGAGCGTCCACAGGCCGGCGATGCCGCCGCCGAGGATGACGGCGTCGAGATGGTGCTCGTGGGCGGGCACGGGGTGAGGATAGGTGAACGCCCGCGGTTACACTCGGGAAATGGCCGCGACCGTATCCACGCTCAGCCCCGTGACGCCCGGAGAACAGCGCCTGCTCGACGCGGCGTACCAGCAGGCGCTCAAGAGCCTGCGTGAGGGCGGCATCCCGATCGGTTCGGCGCTGGGATTGCCCGACGGCACGGTGCTGGCGGTCGGGCACAACCTGCGGGTGCAGACGGGGGACACCACGGCGCACGCGGAGGTGTCGTGCATCCGGGCGGCGGGGCGGCGGCGCGACTGGCACACGCTGGTGCTCGCCTCGACGCTCAGTCCGTGCGTCATGTGCACGGGGGCGACGCTGCTGCACCGGGTTCCCCGGGTGGTGGTGGGAGAAAACCGCACGTTCCTGGGGGCGGAGGACCTGTTCGCGGCTCGCGGCGTGTCGCTGGCCGTGGCTCAGGAGGCGCGGTGCATCGCACTGATGGAGCGGTTCATCGCGGAACGCCCGGAACTGTGGAACGAGGACATCGGCGTGCCGCCGGCGCGCTGAATCCGCGGGCTTTGGCGTACAATCTCCCCTGATGACCCTTGGCCGAATCAGCGCGGTGACGGTGTACTGCTCGAGTTCCAACAGCGTGGACGCGTGCTATTTCGACGCGGCCCGGCGCGTGGGGGCGGCGCTGGCGAAGTCGGGGCGGACGCTGGTCTACGGCGGCGGGAAGGTGGGCCTGATGGGCGAGGCCGCCCGCGCCTGCCGCGCCGGCGGGGGAAGGGTGGTCGGCGTCATTACCCAGACGCTCAAGGACGCCGAGCAGATGGACCCCGACAACCACGAGGTGATCGTGGTCGAGACCATGCGCGAGCGCAAGCGCCTGCTGGAGCAGCGCGGCGAGGCGATGGTGGTCCTCCCCGGCGGGCTGGGCACGATGGAGGAGTTCTTCGAGATCCTCGTCGGGCGACTGCTGGGCGAGCACGAGAAGCCCATCGTGGTGATCAACACGCCCGAGCCGGGGTCGGGCGGCAAGAGCGGGTTCTACGACCCCATGCTGTCGATGATCGACCACATGATCGCGCAGAAGTTCGCGAAGCCCGGCGTCCGCGGGCTGTTCGCGGTGTGCTCGGACCCGGAAGAGATGTCGCGGGCGCTGGACGAGTTCGAGCGTTCGCCGCGGACGGTGATCGACCGGCGCTCGCTGGTGCCCTCGGGCACGGGCGGGTGACCGGCATGGAGAACGCGTTCCCGTGGGAGCGATGACGGCGAGAAGCGTGAGAACCCGCCCGGTGTTCGAGTTGCCGGCGTGCCCGTCGCCGCCGGCGCCGCTCGGCGTGATCGCCTCGGGCGGGATGCTGCCGGTTTTGGTGGCGGAGGGGATGCGCCGGGCCGGGCACGCGGTGGTGGGGCTGGGGTTGGCGGGTCAGTACCCGCGGGAGTTCCCGGCGCTGTGCGACCGGTTCCTGGAGGCGGGGCTGCTGAGGGTGGGGGGCTGGGCCAGGAAACTGCGGAAACTCGGCGTCACCCACGCGGTGATGGTCGGCAAGGTCGACAAGGCGAACCTGATGCACAACAAGGCCGCCCTGGTCCGGTTGATCCCGGACTGGTGGACGGTCAAGATGTACTGGTCCATGGGCCGGGGCGACCGGCGCAGCCACGCGATGCTGACGGCGGTCGCCGACGAACTCGCCCGCGGCGGAGTCCTCCTGATCGACTCGACCCTCCACATCCCGGATCACATGGCGAGCGACGGCGTGCTGACGAAGCGCGAGCCCACCGCGGCGCAGCGGGCCGACATCGACTTCGGCTGGCCCATCCTGTCGGAACTGCTGTCGCTGGACATCGGGCAGGCGATCGCGGTGCGCGGGCGCGACGTGGTGGCGGTGGAGGCGGTGGAGGGGACCGACCGGATGATCGAAAGGGCCGGGCAACTGTGCTCCCCGAAGGCGCCGACAGGGTGGGTGCTGCTCAAGGGGGCGCGCCTCGGGCACGACCGGCGCAGCGACGTGCCCACCATCGGGCCCGACACCGTCCGGACGCTGCACCGCTGCGGCGGCGGGTGCATCGCGGTCGCCAGCGGCGACGTGATCATCCTCAACCGCCCGGAGACGCTGGCGCTGGCCGACAGCCTGGGTGTGTCCATCGTCGGTGTGGCGCGGCCGGGTTGAGCGGCGCGGGTGCGGCCGCATATTCAATCAGCCTGTGCGCGAAACGTCCGGGAGTTCGTGAGATCTGGCGTGGCCCTGCGTCGCGGGCGGTGAAAAACCTGTCGGGGGCGATGACAATCGCGGGCGGCGCGGATACACTGCAATCATCAGCATGAATCACCTCCCTCCCGGACCGCCCCCGCATTTCGGTCCCCCGGGATCACCCGGGTCGAGAGATGGTGTTTTGGCCCCACGATGTGGGGTTGTTTTTTATCCGGGGCGTGATCGGCGGGTGCATGAAGGCGCGGACCAGGGGTGCCAGCGATGAGCGCCACCGAGCTGCTGACCAGAGCCTGGCGTGAGCGCTCCAGCGTGCTGAGCGTGGGGCTTGAGCCCTGCCCCGAGTACCTGCCGGCGTCGGGCTTTGAGCCGACGGTCGCGGGCTACGAGCGGTTCCTCATGGACATCGCCGAGGGCTCGGCGGCGCACGCGGCGGCGTACAAGTTCAACCTCGCGTTCTTCGAGGCCCTGGGCCCCGACGGCTGGGCGATGCTCAAGCGTGTCCGCGAGCGGTTGCCCAAGGGCGTGATGGTGATCGCGGACGCGAAGCGCGGCGACATCGGCTCGACGGCGAAGCGGTACGCCGAGTCGACCTTCGGCTGGCTGAACGCCGACGCGGTAACGCTCAGCCCCTTGATGGGGCGCGACTCGGCCGAGCCGTTCCTGGCGTACGCCGACCGCCTGTGCTACTTCCTGTGCCTGACGAGCAACCCGGGTTCCCGGGATTTTCTGGCAAAGGACGGGCTGTACCTGCGGATCGCCCGCGAGGTGTCGGCGTGGGGCGGGCCCGGGCAGTGCGGGCTGGTGGTGGGCGCGACCCACCCCGAGCGCGTAGCGGAGATCCGCGCCGCGGCCCCGAGGCTGACGTTCCTGATCCCGGGCGTGGGGGCGCAAGGCGGGGAGGTGGATTCGGTCGCGGCGGCGGGGAAGATCAACGGCGCCAGCGCCCCGGGCCTGCTCTTCCACGTCACCCGCGGCGTGCTCACCGACAAGGGCGACAGCGGGAGCCTGAAGGACATCGTGGCCCGCAAGTGCGAGGCGTACCGGCGCTTGACGGCGGCGGCGGTGGAAGGGAGCGGCGTCCATGCCTGACACGCAAACGGAAGCGGTGCGGCTGCTCGAAGAGACCGGCGCGGTGAAGACCGGGCACTTCCTGTTGTCGTCGGGGCTGCACTCGGGCAAGTACTGCCAGTGCGCCGCGCTCTTCGAGCACCCCGGCGTGGCGGCGAAGATGGCGGCGATGCTGGTGTCGACGCTGCCGCCGACCCTGTCGGTGGACGTCGTGCTTGCGCCGGCGCTGGGGGGCGTTCTGTGGGGCTACGAGGTGGCCCGGGCGCTCGGGAACGCGCGGCGGGCGGCGGTGCGGTCGCTCTTCGCCGAGCGGCAGACGGGCCAGGCGTTCGAGCTGCGGCGCGGCTTCGAGATCAAGCCGGGGGAGCGGGTGCTGCTGGCCGAGGACGTGGTGACCACCGGTGGCAGCGTGATGGAACTCGTGCCGCTCGTCGAGGCGTCGGGCGGCGTGGTCGCGGCGTTCGCCGCGGTCGCGGACCGCAGCCGCGGGAAGTTCAGGCCGGAGCAGCCGTTCTTCTCGCTGGTGAAACTGGACTTTGAAACTTTCGAGCAAGGATCGTGCCCGATGTGCAAGGCGGGTTCGTCCGCCGTCAAGCCGGGCAGCCGCGCGATCGCGGGAGCCGCCGGATGGTCGCGATGAAGGAGTCAATGCCGATGACAACCGCCGCCCCGAAAGGGCCCGCCGTGAAGCAGCCCGTGCGAGTGGAAGCCAACGCCCGCGCCGCGTGGACGCGCGAGAAGGCCCCGCCCGCGGCGCTGGTGCTCAGTGACGGCACGCGCTTCGAGGGCCGCGGATTCGGCTCCACGCGCTCCAGCGCCGGCGAGGTGGTCTTCACCACCGGCATGGTGGGCTACCCCGAGACGCTGACCGACCCGTCGTTTTGCGGGCAGGTCGTCGCCTGCACGTTCCCGCTGGTGGGCAACTACGGCGTGCCCGCCGAGCGAGAGGACGTGTGGGGCGGCGGGCTGAGCGCGGTGTTCGAGTCGTGGAAGATCCACGCGGCCGGGCTGGTCGTCAGCGACTACTCCGAGCGCTACAGCCACTGGGACGCCGCCCGATCCCTGCACGACTGGCTGGACGAGCAGGGCGTGCCGGGGATCACCGGAATCGACACCCGCACGCTCACGCAGCACCTCCGCGAGCGCGGGACGATGCTGGGGAAGATCGTGGTGGGGGGCGTGGACGTCGCCGACCGAGACCCCAACAAGGAAGACCTGGGCAAGCTGGTGACGGTCGATGCGCCGCGGGTGTACAAGCCGGTCGCTGGCGTCGGCGCGCCCGCCACGGGGCGGCGCGTGTGCCTGATCGACTGCGGCGCGAAGTACAACATCATCCGGTCGTTCCTGCGGCGTGGCGTCGAGGTGCTCCGCGTGCCCTACGACGCCGACGTCTCGCAGGAGAAGTTCGACGGGCTGATGGTCAGCAACGGCCCCGGCGACCCGACGATGTACAAGACGGCGATCGAGCAGGTCCGCCGCACCATCGAGCGCGGCGTGCCGACCTTCGGCATCTGCCTGGGGCACCAGTTGCTGGCGCTGGCGATCGGGGCGAAGACGTACAAGCTGAAGTACGGGCACCGCTCGCAGAACCAGCCGTGCATCGAGATCGGCACCAGCCGCTGCGTGCTGACGAGCCAGAACCACGGGTTCGCGGTCGATACCGACTCGCTGCCGCGCGACTGGCGCCCGTGGTTCAGCAACCTCAACGACGGGACCAGCGAGGGCGTTCGCCACAACTGGGGCCCGTTCCGCAGCGTGCAGTTCCACCCCGAGGCCACGCCGGGGCCGACCGACACCGCGTACCTGTTCGATGAGTTCATCTCGATGCTGAGGTAGGCACCGGGGGGCGGGCACCAGGGACCGGGGACCAGAAACCGGGTTTGGACCATCCACCTCGCACGCGGCCACACGACCACGACCACCACTCGACCACTTCCATGAACAAGCCCACCAAGGTCCTCATCCTCGGCTCGTCCGCCCTCAAAATCGGTGAGGCGGGGGAGTTCGACTACTCCGGCTCGCAGGCGATCAAGGCGTTGAAGGAAGAGGGCATCCGCACGGTGCTCATCAACCCGAACATCGCCACGATCCAGACGAGCGACCATCTCGCCGACCAGGTGTACTTCCTGCCGGTGACGCCCGAGTTTGTCGAGCAGGTGATCGAAGAGGAGAAGCCCGACGGGCTGCTGCTGTCGTTCGGTGGTCAGACGGCGCTCAACTGCGGCCTGCGGCTCGAGGAGTCCGGCGTGCTGGCGAAGCACGGCGTGCGGGTGCTGGGCACGCCGGTCAGCACGATCCGCGACACCGAGGACCGCGACCTTTTCAAGCAGCGCCTGGCCGAGATCGGGGTGAAGACGCCGGTCAGCAAGGCCGTCGGCGATGTCGAGGAGGCGGTGGCGTTCGCGAAGGAGATCGGTTTCCCGGTGATGGTGCGGATCGCGTTCGCGCTGGGCGGGCTGGGGTCGGGGCTGTGCCGCGACGAGGCGGCGCTGCGGCAACTCGCCGGGCGGGCGCTCTCGTACACCAACCAGATCCTTGTCGAGGAGTACCTCACGGGCTGGAAGGAAGTCGAGTACGAGGTGGTTCGCGACCGTCACGACAACTGCGTGACCGTCTGCAACATGGAGAACTTCGACCCCCTGGGCATCCACACCGGGGAGTCGATCGTCGTCGCGCCCTCGCAGACCCTCAGCAACAGCGAGTACCACAAGCTCCGCGAGATCGCCATCAAGACCATCCGGCACCTGGGCGTGGTCGGCGAGTGCAACATCCAGTACGCGCTGCACCCCGAGAGCGAGGACTACCGCGTCATCGAGGTGAATGCCCGCCTGTCGCGCTCCTCGGCCCTCGCCAGCAAGGCGACGGGCTACCCGCTGGCGTACGTGGCGGCGAAACTGGCGCTCGGCTACGGGATGCACGAGCTCCCGAACTCGATCACCAAGGTCACCAAGGCGTTCTTCGAGCCGGCGCTCGACTACATCGTGGTGAAGATGCCCCGGTGGGACCTGAAGAAGTTCCGGGGCGTTTCGCGGAAAATCGGCTCGGCGATGAAGTCCGTGGGCGAGGTGATGGCCATCGGGCGCACCTTCGAGGAGGCGATCCAGAAGGCGGTCCGCATGCTCGACATCGGGCGTCACGGGCTGGTCGCCAACGAGCCCTACCAGTCGAGCGACCTCGACAAGGACCTGGCGGAGCCGACGGAGGAGCGGCTGTTCAGCGTGGTCGAGGCGCTGCAGCGCGGCTACAGCGTCGAGCGCGTCCATGAACTCACGCACATCGACGAGTGGTTCCTGCACAAGGTGGCCCACGTCGTCGAGATCGAGTCGCGCGTGAAGGCCGCGGGCTCGGGCGGGCTGGGGCGTGACCTGCTGCTGGAGGCCAAGCGCTCCGGGTTCTCCGACAAGCAGGTGTCGCGCCTGACGGGCGAGAGCGTCGAGGGCGTGCGCCGCCGCCGCCACGAGGCCGGCATCCGCCCCGTGCTCCGCACCATCGACACGCTGGGCGCCGAGTTCCCGGCGCTGACCAACTACCTCTACCTGACCTACCACGGCGTGCACGACGACACGGCGCTGCCGGTCGACAACAGCGTGCTGGTCCTCGGCTCGGGCGCGTACCGCATCGGCTGCTCCGTCGAGTTCGACTGGTGCTGCGTCAACGCGGTGCAGACGCTCAAGGCCCTCGGCTACCGCACCATCATGCTCAACTACAACCCCGAGACCGTCAGCACCGACTACGACGTCTCGGACCGGCTGGTCTTCGACGAGATCTCGATCGAGACCGTACTGGAGGTCGTCGACAAGTTCCGGCCGCTTGGCGTGGTCGTGAGCATGGGCGGGCAGATCCCCAACAACGTGGCGCTCAAGCTGCACAAGGCGGGCGTGAAGGTGCTGGGAACCTCGCCCGAGTCGATCGACCTCGCGGAGGACCGCCACAAGTTCTCGAAACTGCTCGACGAGCTCGACGTGGACCAGCCGCGCTGGACCGAGGCACGCTCCTTGGAGGATTCGCTGGCCTTCGCCCGCGAAGTGGGGTACCCCGTGCTCATCCGTCCGTCGTACGTGCTCAGCGGCGCGGCGATGGCCGTCGCCACCGGGGACGAGGAACTCACCCGCTACCTGCAACGGGCCGCCCGCGTCAGCCCCGAGCACCCGACCGTCGTCAGCAAGTTCATCGAGAACGCCAAGGAGATCGAGTTCGACGGCGTGGCGAGGGACGGCGAGATCGTCGTCTACGCGATCAGCGAGCACGTCGAGAACGCGGGCGTCCACTCGGGCGACGCGACGCTGGTGTTCCCGGCGCAGCGGATGTACCTGGAGACCACCCGCCAGATCCGGGCGGTGGCGCGCCGGATCGCGGAGCGCCTGCACATCAACGGCCCGTTCAACATCCAGTTCATCGCCAAGAACAACCAGGTGCAGGTGATCGAGTGCAACCTGCGGGCCTCGCGGTCGTTCCCGTTCGTGTCGAAGGTCATCAAGACCAACTTCATCGAACTCGCGACGCGGATCATCGCCGGCGCGCACTTCGAGAAGCCCGACAAGAGCGTCTTCGACCTCAACCACGTGGGCGTGAAGGCCCCGCAGTTCAGTTTCACCCGCCTCGACGGCGCCGACCCCACCCTGGGCGTCGAGATGGCCTCGACCGGCGAGGTGGGCTGCATCGGCGACGACTTCTCCGAGGCGTTCCTGAAGGCCCTGCTCAGCGTCGGCTACCGCCTGCCCGTCCGCAGCGTGCTGCTCAGCCTGGGCAGCGTCGACAGCAAGGCCGAACTGCTGGAGAGCGTCCGCCAGCTGCAGGGCATGGGCGTGAAGATGTACGCCACCAACGGCACCGCGAAGTTCCTCACCGAGGCCGGGATCGGCGTGACCCGGCTGGAATGGCCCCTGAGCGAGGCGCAGCCCAACTGCATGGACGTGCTCCGCGGGCGCAAGGTGGACCTCGTCATCAACATCCCCAAGAACAACAAGAGCGAGGAACTGACCAACGGCTACATGATCCGGCGCGCCGCGGTGGACTACAACGTCCCCTTGATCACCAACCGCCAGATCGCGGCCCGGTTCATCGAGGCGATCTCACGCCTGAAGGCCAAGGAGTTGAAGATCAAGCCGTGGAGCGAGTACACGCACGCCTGAATCACCCGGCGGCGAGCGACGGGCGGTCGGGGC
The DNA here is from genome assembly GCA_017303565.1 of Planctomycetota bacterium. GTDB lineage: Bacteria > Planctomycetota > Phycisphaerae > Phycisphaerales > UBA1924 > JAFLCM01. The sequence continues at coordinate 5,476 of JAFLCM010000003.1, read as the reverse complement.
GGTTCTGCGCTTCAACCGTCTCAAGCACGCCGTAGGCCACCCCGGTCAGAAGGTGGTTGATGTGCTTGAGGTGGATGAGCAGTTCGAGGTGCAGGTCGGTGGTGTCCATGGCGCGGCGCTGGCCGTTCTGGAGACGCCCGAAGTGGCTGAGGGCCAGGCGCTGCTCCTGCGAGTTGATCGATTCCTCGTGGCGGAGGAGTTTCCGCGCCAGGCCCGCGTCGTTCTCGACGAAGGCGGCGGTGGCGATCTCGAGGTTCTCCGCCACCTGCCCGTAGAAGCGCTCCAGTTCGCCCCAGCCCTCGGGCGTGAAATCGAGCCCGCGGGTGGTCTTCTTGATGGCGATGTCGGCGAGGTCGCCCTCGATGATGTCGCCCACGGTTTCGAGGGCCGACAGGAACCGCAGCTGCGCCACCCGGGCGGCGTCCTGGCGCTCCGAAAGCCCCTCCGCCAGGTCGCGGGTGAGGAAGACCTTCACCGCGCGGTTCAGACGGTCGACCAGGTCGTCGTGGTGGCCGAGTGAGCGGGCGGCGGCCTCGTCGCCGCTCTTGAGCGCCTTCCAGAACGCCTGCAGCATGCGTGTCACCTGCGCCGCCATGCGGGCGATCTCGCGCTTGCTCTGGCTCAGCGCCACCTGAGGCTCGTCGCCCCAGCGCGGGTCGAGGTACACGGCCCGATGCTGGTCCTCCTCGCGGTCGCCCGAAGCGGGGACCATCGCCGCGCAGAGAGCCACCAACGGGGTGATCACGATGAGGCCCATGAACATCGAGATCACGTTGAAGCCGGTGTGCGAGAGCGCCAGCGATCTGGAAAGATCAGCCCCCGAGAGCCAGCCCGGCAGGCCGAACATGTCGAGCGCCAGCAGCAGCACCGCACCGACCGCCCCGCGGAGCAGGACGAGCCCCCACCCCAGCGCCCGCGCGTCGCGGTCGGTCCAGCCGACGATCAGCGTCGTGAGCGAGATGCCGACGTTGGCCCCGATGAGCACGGGCATCGCCAGCGCCGGGTGCATCAGGACGCTCAGGGACATCGTCGCCGCGACCGTCGCCGTGCTCGACTGCAGCAGCACCGTCACCGCGGCCCCGAACAGGGCCGCCAGCCAGGGGTACTTGCTGAACACCCCCGCCAGCGTCCCCAGGTCGGGCCACGTGGAGGCGACCGCGGCGGCGGATTTCAGCAGCCCGGCGCCCATCAGGATGAAGCCGAGCGAGAGGACGATCTGCCCCACGCCGCGGAGCCGCTCGCGCCGGAGACCCAGGAACATGCCCACGCCAAGGACCAACGGCAACGAGGCGTGGCTGTGGAAGTTGAACGCGACGAGATACACCAGCAGCGTGATGCCGACCGATGAGCCGAGCAGCAGCGCCAGCGACTGCTTCATGCTCAGGCGACGCTGGCGGACCTGCGCGACGGTCAGCAGGCTGAGGGTGGTGCTGGACGGGACCGCGAGGCCCATGAGCAGGCCGAAGCACGACGCCCGGAAGGCGCCGCCCGCGAGGCGGGACAGCCACGTCTCCACGCGGTCGCCGAGAAGCCGGTCCAGCCCCTTGCGCAGGAAGCGGACGCCGAAGATCAGGAGTGCCACGCCGCCGGCGGCGTCGGCCAGGGTCCACATGTCCGAAAGGCTCCGAAGAGAATGGATCGCGCAACCCCGGTGTCCACAGCGGGTTGGAGGCGTCCCCGAACAGTCAGGGTACGTCGGGATCGGGCAAAATCAAATGAAATCTTCACAATGCGTTCGGGTCGGGTGCGGTGGGACGGGCGTGCTCGGGCTTTGCGGGCCGGCCGTTCGGCGGCTCGGCGAGGGAGCGGTGCCCGGGGGCGAAGTTCTCCCCACGCCACCTGAACCCAAAGGCCAAAAGTGCGAAACCGGGCGATTGTCGCGTCGAAGAAGGCGATCGCCGATACCTTTTCCCGCGATTCAGGCCGGGAACGGAAGCCGTCGATCCGCGATTGCGGGCCCGCGGCCTGAACTCAGTTGGCGGACGGCCCTTCGGCAGGGGAACCGTCGCCGGTCACGGAGGGCGCGGCAGCGCCGCCATGTTTCATCCCCATACCGAACTGCGTTTCGTCTCCGAGTCCATCGGCTACGGCGTCTTCGCGACACGCGACATCCCCGCAGGCACCGTCACCTGGGCGCTCGACGCGCTCGACCAGGTGTTCCCGCCCAGCGCCCTCGAGGCCATGAGCCCGATGCTCCGCGCGGTGATGGACAAGTACTCCTTCACCGACCGCCGCGGGAAACTCATCCTGTGCTGGGACCACGCCCGGTTCGTCAACCACTGCTGCGACGCCAACTGCCTGTCGCCCGGCGGGTTCGACGTCGAGGTCGCCGTCCGCGACATCCGCGCGGGTGAGCAGCTCACCGACGACTACGGCACGCTGAACATCGACCACGCCTTCGACTGCCTGTGCGGGAGCCCGCGCTGCCGCGGGCGCGTGCGTCCGGAGGACGCGTCCAACCTGGCCGAGCAGTGGGACCGAAGCGTCCGCGAGGTCCTGCCCCGCTTGGCGACTGTGGCCCAGCCGCTCTGGGAACTCGTGGGCGAGCCCGAGGCGCTGAAGGCCCTGGCGGCGGGGCGGATGCCGATGCAGAGCACTCGCGTGAACGTCGCCCCGCGCCTGCGGGTGAGTGCCAAGGCGGGCTGAGCGAGATCGCTCAACCCTTTGGTCGACTCACCGGCGACCGTTCAGGGGCAGCTCGTGCCGAAGGCCCCGAGGAAGGCCGCGAGGTCGGCGGTGTCGACCGTGCCGTCGTCGTTGAGGTCCCCGGGCGCGCCGGGGGTGACGCTCTGGCCGAAGACGCTCAGGATGGCGGCCAGGTCGGCGGTGTTGACCGAGCCGTCGCTGTTGAGGTCGGCGTCGCAGGCGGGGGGCGGCAGGATGGTGAAGTTGATCGCGAAGGCGCCGCCGGGGACGCCGTCGCCGCTGGGCAGCACGCCGGCGGTGCTGCTCGAAGGCGTCTCGCCGTCGAGCGCCTTGGCCGAGGCCACATCGGTGACGCCGGTCGAGACGCCGAGCGTGTACAGCCCGGGCGCGAGCGGAGCGGAGGGCGTGAGCGTGGCCCTGAACGCCGCCGGGTCGTAGGCGAACGTGAAGGGCACGGGGCCGGATGGCCCGCTCAGGCTGAAGGCGTCCGAGGCGGCGTTCACGTTCTTGTGGAAGTTGACCGTGACGACCGAAGCGCCGACAGCCGTCGTCGACGCCCCGGGCGCGGGGCCGGTGGCGACGACCTTCGGCGGGCCCTCGGGCATCGAGATGTAGGTGATTCCGGTGTTGAGGATCCACCCGTCGGTGTCCATCACGAGATTCCCGATCGGACCGGTGACGGGGATGAGCAGGTGCTCGGTGCCGGCGTCGTTGACGATCAACTGGGTGTAGGCGGCGCTGGTCTGGGGCGAGATCCGCGCGTCGATCGGCATGCGGTACCGCGGATAGGTCCCAGTCTGGGTCTGGTTGAAGTAGACCTCGAGATAGTTCTGCCCGTTGGCGGCGACGTTGCGCCAGCCGAACTGGTAGGTCGGGGCGCCGGGCTGGTAGATCCACTGCTGGAAGAACCAGTTGAGGCTCTGGCCCTCGACCGCCTCGCAAACCGCCTGGAACTCCTCGGTGGTCGCGGAGCCGAAGGCGTACTGCGTGCGGTAGTTGCGGAGGGCGGTGAAGAAGTCGGCGTCGCCCATGACCTTCCGCAGCATGTGCAGCACCCAGCCGCCTTTGCGGTAGGAGAAGTCACTGCTGAAGATGCGGTTCATGTCGGTGGTGCTGGGACTCCAGACGGTGCCGTTGACGCTGCCGGGCTTCCGCGCGGCCATGGCGGCTTTCAGCGCGGGCAACCCGGTCGAGCCGGGCTTCCACTCTTCCCACACCGCCTCGGAGTAGGTGGCGAAGCCCTCGTTGAGCCAGATGTGGTTCCAGGTGGCGCAGGTGACGTTGTCTCCCCACCACTGGTGCCCGAGTTCGTGGGCGGTGACGGACTCGTCGAAGACGCCCTGCCCGGTGCAGGTCTGGTGCTCCATCCCGCCGCCGAAGCCGAACTGGTACATCCCGTACTTCTCGTTGGAGAACGGGTACAGGCCGAAGCGGCCCTCGGGGCTGAAGGCGGTGAGCATGTCGACGCACTTGAGCCAGGCGTTGCGGTTGTTGGTGGTGTCGCTCTCGGGGTAGATCCAGAAGTTCACGGGCATCGATACTGAGGGGCCCGAGCCGGGAGTGAAGTTCCAGTTAGCGCCGAAAGTGTTGTGGTTCGTGACCGAGAAGCAGTACAGGTAGGTCGCGGTCGGGTAGTCCGTGCGCCAGTGGTAGGTCAGGCGGTTGCTCGTCGCGGGCGTGGTCGAGACCAGCGTCCCGTTCGACACGGCCTTCATGGTGTTCGGCACCGTGAAGCGCATGTTGGCGGTGCACTTGTCGAGGTTGTTCTCCTTGGCGGGGAACCAGGTGTGGGCGTAGTCGGTTTCGCTGAGGGTGAACGCCTCGCGGGCTCCGGAGGAGCGGGTGCGGAAAGTGATCGAGCCGAAGCCGCCGCTGGTGGGCGTGCCGCTGTACGTCACCTTGACGTTGAACGCCTCGCCGGGGGCGTAGGTGCGCCCGAGGTTGACGGTCATGGTGATGCCGGAGCGGGAGAAGGTGGCGTTCGATCCGTTGACCTGCACGCCGGTGGTGGTGCTCACCGTGAACGCGCTCGAGAGCCGCACCTGCACCGTCGAGATGGACTGCAGCGCCGTGAACGAGAGGACGTTCGAACCGCTGATGGTCCGGGCCGTCGGGTCAATGGCGATGTCGAGGTCGTAGGAGGTCAGGTCGGTGGAGGTGTTGTTGACGGCGCGCTCGTCTGCGGTCCCCCGCCCGATGGTGAGCGCGTGCTCCAGCATGGCGCGGGCCTGACCCTGCCCCATGGCCCTCTTGCCCGCAGCGCAGGCGTCGCAGCCGAGCAGTTCCACCTTTTCGATGTTCTGCGCCGGCGCTCCGGAGACGATCCCGGCGGACAGCACGACGGCGACGACGATGTTCTGTTTCATGCGCTGATCGGGCCTTTCGGGGCAGCAGCGGGGCTGCGAAGAACCATGAAGTGTCGCACGAACGCCGCTGATTCGCACGCCCGACGTGGGGCCACTTTCGGTGTCCGGGACACGAAACCAACAGCCCGAGAACCGTGCATGAAAAAGGCCGCCCGTTGTGGGGCGGCCTTCGTGGGAACTCAGACGCTCCGCCCGCTTACGGGCAGACGCTGCCGAACACGCCGAGGAACAGCGTGAGGTCGGCGGTGTTGACCACGCCGTCGTTGTTGAGGTCCCCGGTCGCGCCGGGGGTGACGCTGGAGCCGAAGGCGCCCAGGAACAGCGTCAGGTCGGCGGTGTTGACGACGTTGTCGCCGTTCAGGTCGCCGAAGCAGGTCGGCGGCGGGGCGAAGGTGGTGAAGGAGAACGCGGCCGGGTCGGACGCGCGGTTGCCGGTGACGTTGGTCGCGGTGACACCCCAGTAG
>JAFLCM010000299.1 GCA_017303565.1 Planctomycetota bacterium | reverse complement strand
GGGCGGGCGCTGACGGTGATCAGGGCAGCGGCGACGGGCGAGGAGGCCAGGAGCAGCGGGAAGCACACGGTGGGATTCGAGAAATCCAGTTCCTCGCGCGGGACGTCGGGCTCGACGAACTCCGCGGGCAACTCCATGGAGAACGCCAGATCGGCGAGCAAGGCCGGATAGTCGCGGCGGGTGAGTTGCGGGGCGGAGGGCATGAAAGCTCCAGGGCGAGCGGCCACGGACCGGCGAGGACGCCGGGCGGCGCTGCGGATGGTGGGTGTCGGGTTGGACCCGGCCGGGGGAACTGGACCGGGCGCCGTCCCGCGGGGGACGGTCCGAGAGTCCATGCGACGTCCGGGGGAACACCGGCTAGCGGTTTGGCAAGCTCAGAACGCGGTCACTGGCCAGCAGGCTTGGGCTGGCTGGGGGCGGGCTGGGCGTCTTTCTGGCTGGAGGCGTCGCTGCTGGGCTCGCGGGGCGGGGCGTTCTTGACGTACTTGTCGAGCCATTCGGTCATCTCGGCCTGCACCTGGAAGACGGATTCCTTGGCGGAGTAGCCGTGATCTTCAAAGGGCAGGAGCACGAGCCTGGCGGTCCCGCCGTTGCCCTTGATGGCAGCAAAGAGGCGTTCGGACTGGACGGGGAAGGTGCCCGGGTTCGAGTCGTTCTGCCCGTGGATCATGAGCAGGGGCGCCTTGATCTTGTTGGCGAAGGTGAAGGGGCTGAGCTTGGTGTAGGTGTCGACCGCCTCCCAGTACGTGCGGCGTTCGCCCTGGAAGCCAAATGGCGTCAGGGTGCGGTTGTACGCGCCGGAGCGGGCGATGCCGGCGCGGAAGAGATCGCAATGGGCCAGGAGGTTGGCGGTCATGAACGCGCCGTAGCTATGCCCCCCCACCGCGACGCGATCGCGGTCGGCCACGCCCATGTCGACCGCCTTGTCGATGGCGGCCTGGGCGCTGGCGACGATCTGCTCCACGAACGTGTCGTTCATGGTCTCGGGATTGCCCACGATGGGCATGGTCGCGTTGTCCATGACCGCGTAGCCCTGCGTGAGCAGGAACAGGTGCGAGATCCCGCCGAAGATCGTGAAGCGCGACGTGGAGCCCGAGACCTGCCCCGCGGTGGCGGCGTCGTTGAACTCCATCGGATACGCCCACACGAACAGCGGCAGAGGCTTGGCCTTGCCCGCCTTGACGTCCTCGGGGTTGAAGCCCGGCGGGAGGTACATGGTCGCGGAGAGATCGACGCCATCGGCTCGCTTGTACTTCACGAGCTCCTTCTTGATGGCGCGAAGCTCGGGCGCGGGGTCGGGGAAGCTTGTGATGCGGACGCGGTCGGACGCGACGGGCTTTCCATCCACCATCGCGAGCGTGCGCTTGTAGTAGTTGGGGGGATCGATGGGCGTCTCGTAGCTCACCATGAACGAGCTCGCGTCGTCGGTCAGGAGATCGACGACGGATTCGTACGAGCCCTTCTCGCAGCGCCAGAGGCGCTCGGGCTTGAGCGTGTCCAGGGGCATGCGGTCCAGGAAGGGCAGGTCACCCTGAGGCGTCGAGCCCGCGCCGACGAGGTAGACCGCGTTGTTGTACACGCGCACGACCGAGCGGCCCGAAGGGATGCGCCGCGTGAGGGGCGAGCCCGGGTTGTTGTAGCGGTCGTTCACGGAGCGATCGAAGACCTTGACGGGGGCGGCGCCGGGCGTGTCGACGTCGAGCATCCACGTGCGCGTCCAGCGGCGGTCGCGGTCGTATTCGGAGAACATGCACACGCCGCCCGAGGATGCGACGCCATCGGCCTTCTCCATCCAGCTCATGCCCGAGAAGCGGTGCTCGGTCTTGAAGAGCTCGCGGGGCGCATCAGTGAATGGGGCGCTCTGCATGAGCACGCGATCGCGCTGCGGGACCTTGTTCTTGGGGTCGCCATTGTCGAGGGCTTCGGTCCACGTGAGGGTCGCGGGAGCGGTGTCGCGCCAGTCGTAGTTGCGCGGGCCGGTCTGCACGCCTTCGATCGGGATGTCCTCGCGGAGGGGGAACTCCGCCAGGGACTTGACGAGCTGGCCCTTGGCGTCCCAGAGCTCGATGGTCTCGGGGAAGTCAGAATCGGGGACCTGGTACGAGTAAGGACGGCGGACCTTGGCCAGGAGGATGTACTCGCCGCTGGGCGAGGGGTCGAAGAAACTGACGGTGATGTCGGGCTTGTCGGTGCGTGGGGCGGCGGTGACGGTCCAGACGACGAGGATCGCGGAGAGGGCGATGACCGCGTGGACGCCGAGAGACATGGCGAAGGAGACGGCGGCGGGCCGGGCGGTGCGCGGGGCGTAGCGGGAGAGGTCCGCGGCTGGCCCCGTGTAAGCCGGGTGATCGGTGGAAGGTGGAGCGTCCGTGCCCATGCCGAGGTGCGGATGGTACCGGGGCGGGGGGCGCGGGGGCTTCGTAGACTGGTGGGGACCGCGGGCGTGGCGGAACTGGCAGACGCGCGGGATTTAGGTTCCCGTGTCCTTTGTGACGTGCAGGTTCGATTCCTGTCGCCCGCATTCGGACGGGGTGGAAAGGGGGCGCGCGGGCGCGGGCCCGAGACCGTCGGCTGGCGACGTTGACGGTTCGAGCCCGCGCGAGGCAACGCCCTCTCTTCTCACAGGATGTCTGGCCGAGCCGGGCGGCCCGGCCGGTCTGTCGGCTACGGGCAGGAGGTGCCGAAGGCACCGAGGAAGATCACGAGGTCGGGGGTGTTGACGACGCCGTCGCTGTTGAAGTCGGCCCTGGCGGCGGCGGAGCCGGGGACGGCGGGCTCGCCGAAGCGCCCGAGGAAGAACGTGAGGTCCGGGGTGGTGGTGAAGCCGTCGTTGTTGAAGTCTGTCGGGCAGTTCGGAGGCGTGACGAGGGTGACCTCGATCATGTTGACGTTGATGTGAAGCGTGGCGGGCGCGCCTTCGGGCGGGTTGTAGACGAAGGCGAGGAACATGGTCCATTCGCCGGAGGGCCCGCCGACGGCGAGCGGGAACGACGAGAACTGATTGTCGTAGGAGGTGCCGGTCGGCATCTGGAAGTTCGGGAACATGTGCCCGTTGAGGTAGTTGGAGTTGCCGTCGCCGTCGTCGACGCGGGCCATGAACATGGCGCCGTTGAGGGTGAGCGTACCTCCGGCGTGCAGGGCGGTGACGTCGAAGTAAACGTTGACGCTGGAGCCGGCGGTGAGCCCGCAGGGCAGGTCGCCGGTGAACTCGAACTCAAAGAAGGTGCCGGCGGTGGCGGCGACGATCTCTGAGGACACTGGCCCGATGGTCCCGGCCATGTTCATCCCGCTGGGCGCGGGAACGCAGGTGGCGGTGACGTACTGCGCGGGGATGCAGTTGGTGGGCGGCACGCAGGCGCCGTAGTGCAGCATGCGGAACCAGTCGCAGGTGCTGCTGGTGGGTGAGGCAACAGCAGCGGCGCACAGCGCCAGGCCCGCGCACCCCGCGAGCACGAAGAGACGGGAACGATTGAGGGTCTTCATGGACCCGCTCCTTTCTCCCGCCGGAAGCGGCCAGCCCGGCACCACGGTGGGCGTGGGCGGCTTCGATGCCGGGTCGGGCGTCGGGGAGCGGTGATGCGGGCCGTGGCGCCCGGCGTTCCGCCGGACCCAAGGCGCTCGATCCAATGAAAGCGTACTCGGGCGGGCGTGAAGATCAAGAAAAATCGATCGATATTTCGTTGTTTTAAGCGGGTGAGAGAGCGGGGCGGCGTGCGAACGGAAGGCGATCGGTCTCAGCGAACGGCGGGGTTGCGCCGCGCCATGTCCTGCACGTACGCCGCGAACTCGTCGTGCATGATCTTCATGCCGGGCTTGGCGAGCATGGCCTGGAAGGAAGGCTCGGCGCAGAGGGCGTGGATGCGGGCCTGCCAGGAGGCGAAGTAATCGTCGCTGAGTTGGCCCTGGCGGTGGGCGTACCAGGCGATCTCGAAGAGACTCAGTTGCATGAGGTTGAGGAAGTAGTGCTGGACGTCGCGGTCGGAGGGGAGGTCCTGGATGTCGTGGGCGTGGACGCCGGCGAGTTCCGGGTGTTCGACGCGGAGACGGCGCAGGGCCATCTGCATCTCGACGAGGCGGCTGAAGTTGGAGACGTGCTGGGCGCGGCGGGTCTGGCGGAGTTGGATGGCGGCGAAGATGAACCCGCCGGCGATCGCCAGCGAAGAGATGGACTGCAGGACGAGCGTGACGAGTGGGATGTTCAT